>JAXJQQ010000124.1:0-29571 GCA_036311065.1 Acutalibacteraceae bacterium
CAGATGGACGGTGCTATCCTTGTTATCGCTTCAACAGACGGCCCCATGGCTCAGACAAAAGAACACCTTCTTCTTGCTCGTCAGGTAGGCGTTCCTTACATCATCGTATTCATGAACAAATGTGACCAGGTTGACGACGAAGAACTCCTCGAACTCGTTGAAATGGAAATCAGAGAAACTCTTGACGAATATGAATTCCCCGGCGATGATACACCCATCATCAAGGGTTCAGCTCTCAAGGCTCTCGAATATGCAGGTGGCGACACAAACGCTCCCGAACTTGCTCCCATCTGGGAACTCATGGCTGCAGTTGACAGCTACATCCCCACACCCGATCGTAAGGCAGACCTTCCCTTCCTTATGCCCGTTGAAGACGTATTCACAATCACAGGTCGTGGTACTGTTGCAACTGGTAGAGTTGAAAGAGGTCAGCTCAAGACTGGTGAAGAACTTGAAATCGTTGGTCTTACAGACGAAAAGAGAAAGACTGTATGTACAGGTATCGAAATGTTCCGTAAGATCCTTGACTACGCTGAAGCAGGCGATAACATCGGTGCTCTTCTTCGTGGTATCCAGCGTTCAGAAATCGAACGTGGCCAGGTTCTTGCAAAGCCCGGTTCAATCCACCCCCACACAAAGTTCCGCGGTCAGGGTTACGTTCTTAACAAGGATGAAGGCGGCCGTCACACACCTTTCTTCAACAACTACCGTCCCCAGTTCTACTTCCGTACAACTGACGTAACAGGTATCATTAAGCTTCCCGAAGGCACAGAAATGTGTATGCCTGGTGACAACGTTGAAATGGACGTTGAACTTATCACAGAAATCGCTATCGAAGAAGGTCTTCGTTTCGCTATCCGTGAAGGTGGCCGTACAGTTGGTTCAGGCGTTGTTATTGCTATCAACGAATAATTCAATTGTATAAAAATTACAGCTCTCAGTTAATTGAGAGCTGTTTTTTATTTTTTTTAAGAAAACCTTCAGCTTTTCTCAAGTAAATCTTAAAAAATCGACAGAGGAAAAGAGCTACAATATAACCATAGAAAACAAAAAGGGTGGTTATATGAAAAGAAAATTAAAATCACGGCAGAACAAAATCAAAGTCATGCTTATAGCTTTGGCGGTAACGGTAATAGGTGTGCTTTGCCTTTTAAATTCCGGCTCAGCAGTAACGGAAAGGGGAGTGCAGGCACAGAACAGCCTTTCTGATTTTGGCGGCAACAAAAAGGCGTACCTTGCCTCTTTGCCCAAAAACATACGTGAGCTTTACGAAAAAAATCCCGATACAAAGGATTTCGTTTTCTCCTATAACGAGCTTATTGGTACAAAAAGTAAGGTGGATTTGTCGGAGTACAAAAACAGTAAGGAAGTACCCCTTTTTATGCAGTGGGATAAAAGATGGGGTTATATGGACTATAGTGGTGACTGTGTTGCAATAACGGGCTGCGGACCCGTGTGCCTTTCAATGGTCGCATTTTATCTTACGGGGGATAAGGATATGTCTCCCGATAAAATGGTTGAATTTGCAACCCGTAACGGATATTATCAAAGGGGCTTTGGCTCACTGTGGACTCTTATCAGCGAAGGCGGTAAAAAATTAGGCATTACCGTCAAGGAACTGCCCCTGAGCGAAAGTATGATAATTGAAAATCTCAAGGCAGGTAAGCCTATTATCTGTGTTATGGGAAAGGGTGACTTCACCTCATCGGGTCACTTCATTGTTATGAGAAAGTACGAAAAGGGTAAAATATGGGTAAATGACCCCAATAGCTTCGAAAATTCTGAAAAAGGCTGGGAATACGACCGCATAAAATCACAGATAAAGAATTTATGGGCGTGTTCAGCTTAAAAATATAACCCCGACACTTCTGTGTCGGGGTTTCTGACTGATTATAAAACGAATTTGTTTCGCTCTTAAAAAGTGATTTTCTACCTCCCTCTTTGAGGGAGGTGGATTCGTCGCAGACGAAGACGGAGGGAGTTTCTGACTACTGACTACTTTAGCTTTACAGCACCTTGTTCAGATATAATTCCATATCAAACTCATCAAGTCCACTGTCTTTTTTCAGGTAAAGCGGATGATGGGGGTGTCCCTTTTTTGAAATTGCCCCTGAGGAATACCATTTTGACTGATACTTCATTGATATATCAACCATTTCTCTCAGGCAATCCTTAAGGTAGGGTCGCATTTCAACAATTGTACCCCACGCTGCCCAAACGGAAGGCTTTTCGCTTTCGTAAAGGGAGAGGATATACTCAAAAGCCTTCATATTTTCTTTATGAAGAAGCTTATTAAGCTCTGTGTCCATATCATCGGGCTTGGTGGCACGCTGAGCATAAACATTGAACATAATGAAGCTGTCATAGCCGTTATGAAGTGCAATTCTTTCAACGGATTTCAGGGTGTTGTCAAGGTCGTTGGGTGCCGCCGTTGAAGGATTAATGCCAATGCAGATAAGGGGATTTTTACCTTTTGTGCCAAGAATATAACGGTATTCGCTGTAACGGTTGGGCACATAAATCCAATCCTCAACATTATATTCAATGTGGCTTTGTATGTCGCTTTCTTCAAGAGCCTTGTAAAATTCTTTAATTTCAACAAGCTGGGATTTTGACTTGGGAATATGCATTTTTTTAGTCCTTCTTTATTTTTTCTGTAAGTCTCACAATCAAAGGTGCGTGAGGTGCAATTGTTGCCTTCAGTTCACCTTCAACATTTTCTTTTTCTTCCTTTGTCCAAAGGTCGATGCCTGTATATTTCTTATCAATACCGTATTTTGCAAGGTCAATATCGATTTCCTTTTCCTCATCACTGAGATTGAAAAGTGCAACAACATTGTTGCCGTCCTTGTCAATGCAGTGCCAAACAGCTTCTTTATCTGTTCTTAAAAGCTGTTTGTTATCCTTCGAATACTGATTGATTTCAATAATATCACGGTTTGTGATAACCTCAAGGTCTTCGGGACGGTTTTCTCTGAGCTCACCGCCTAAAATAAGGGGTGAACGGAAAACAGCCCAGAGGGTAAGCATTGTTTTCTGCTCATCGGGAGTGAAGTTAGTATAGCGGTCACGGTCACCGAGGCAGGTACAGGTTTTGCTGATTTTACCTAAAGGCAGCATATCGCAGTCGGGCCAACAGCCGACTTTGACGTGAGGTGCCCATTTTTCGCAACGCTCAAACATATTTTTAAGCTTGCTCCAATGGTCCCAGAAGTCACCTGTCATTCTCCACATATTGGCGTTCTGTGAAAGGTGGAAGGCCTCAGCAATAACTGCAGGACCGGGGGAAAGTGAAAGCACTATTTCTCTGCCGCAGTTGTCAATTGCTTTTCTTATCATTTCAATTTCTTCCCTTGCGCTGTAAGGGTCGTGAGGCTTGAATTCTGTGTTAGCAATATCGTCCACCTTAACAAAGTCCACACCCCATGAAGCGTAAAGCTCAAAAAGGCTGTCGTAATATTTCTGACCTGCCTCACAGGTGCGTACACCGTACATATCGGTGTTCCAAAGGCAAAGTGAAAAGCCCTGGGCAATTTCCCTTGCTTTTACATCTGTACCCTTTAAGGCGGTGTTCCCGTGTACCGCCTGACGGGGGATACCTCTCATAATATGTATGCCGAACTTAAGACCCATAGCGTGTATTTTATCGGCAATTACTTTAAAGCCTACCCCGTTTGCCGAGGAGGGAAAACGGTTTTCTGCAGGGATAAGACGTGAATACTCGTCCATACAAAGCTCAGTGAAGTTATTATAAAAATTGCTCACCGCCTTCGGCTCGTACCACTGTATATCGCAGACCACATATTCCCAACCGTAGTCCTTAAGATTATCACGGATGTATTCAGCATTACCTAAAAGCTGTTCTTCGTTAACGGCAGCGCCGTAGCAGTCCCAGCTGTTCCAACCCATTGGCGGACGGGGAGCAAAGGTGTCTTTTTTCAGCATAATGTTTCTCCTTTTGAATATCTTGGTTTTATTTTATCAATTTAAATGGGTAAGGTCAATCTTTTTCGTCAAAATCTATAAGGATTTTTTCCACACTTGACTTTACCACTTATTAGTAATAAAATATAGCATAGAAAATTATTACATAAAGGAATGATAAATTATGAAAGCAATTATCACCGTAATCGGTAAGGATACAACAGGTATTATCGCAGCCATCTGCACCCTTCTTGCCGAAAAGACAATCAATATTCTTGATATCAGCCAGACCGTTATGGACGGATTTTTTACAATGACCATGCTCGTTGACCTTAAGGAAAGCACCGTGGCCTTTGCTGAAATCAGTGATGCTCTTAACCTTAAGGGTGAAGAAATGGGTCTTTCAATCAGAATTCAGCGTGAAGATATTTTTGACCTCATGCACAGAATATAATGTTTACCTGATTCGTGTAAGGAGGTCATATAATGCACACACAAAAAGAAATACTTTCCACAATTGATATGATTGATAATCAGCACCTTGATGTGAGAACTATTACAATGGGTATCTCACTTCTTGATTGCTGCAGTGATGACGTTTATGTAACGGCTGAAAAAATATATAACAAAATCACCCGCCTTGCAAAGGATCTTGTGAAAACGGGTGAGGATATTGAAAAGGAATTCGGTATACCTATTGTAAATAAGCGTATTTCCGTAACACCCATTTCAATTGTTGCCGCTTCCTGCGTTCAGACGGACTATACACCTATTGCCGAAGCACTTGACAAAGCCGCAAAGACCTGCGGTGTCAACTTCATCGGCGGTTTTTCCGCTCTTGTTCATAAGGGCATGACCAACGGTGATATTAACCTTATTAATTCAATTCCCTCGGCTCTCTCTAAAACGGAAAGGGTCTGTTCTTCCGTTTCTGTTGCAAGCACAAAGGCAGGCATAAATATGGATGCCGTAGCTCTGATGGGCAGAATCATAAAAAAGACTGCTGATATGACAGCGGATAAGGGCGGCTTTGGCTGTGCAAAGCTTGTTGTTTTCGCAAATGCCGTTGAGGATAATCCCTTTATGGCAGGTGCCTTCCACGGTGTGGGTGAGGCTGAATGTGTAATAAATGTAGGTGTAAGCGGCCCCGGTGTTGTTCATCACGCACTTAAAAAATGTAAGGGTCAGCCTTTTGATGTTGTGGCGGAAACCATAAAGAAAACTGCCTTCAAAATCACCCGTATGGGTCAGCTTGTCGCATCTCAGGCGTCAGAGCGTCTTGGTGTACCCTCAGGTATTGTTGACCTTTCCCTTGCTCCTACTCCCGAAAAGGGCGACAGTGTTGCAAGAATCCTTGAAGAAATGGGTCTTGAGGTCTGCGGAACACACGGCACAACTGCTGCACTTGCACTTCTTAACGACGCTGTTAAAAAAGGCGGTGTTATGGCAAGTAACCATGTCGGCGGACTTTCAGGTGCTTTCATTCCCGTCAGTGAAGATGAGGGCATGATTGAAGCGGCTATGAAAAATGCTCTGACTTTAGATAAGCTTGAAGCTATGACCTGCGTTTGCTCCGTCGGTCTTGATATGATTGCGGTGCCGGGCGAAACAACTGCCGAAACCCTTTCTGCAATTATTGCTGATGAAATGGCTATCGGTGTAGTTAATACAAAGACCACAGCCGTAAGAATTATTCCTGCTGTTGGAAAAAAAGTGGGCGATATTATTGAATTCGGCGGACTTTTAGGCTCTGCACCCGTAATGCCCGTACACGAATTTTCAAGTGTTGATTTTATCTCCCGCGGTGGCAGAATCCCTGCTCCCATGCATTCTCTCAAGAATTAAAGAAGGTACAAAATGAAAATAATTGATATTATAAAAGCGGATAAGCCCACTCTTTCCTTTGAGGTTTTTCCTCCTAAAACCAGTGATAATTTTGAATCGGTAAAATCTGCAACGGAAAAGATTGCTGCCTTAAGCCCTGATTTTATGAGTGTAACCTACGGTGCAGGCGGAGGAACATCCGAATTCACCGCTTCAATTGCTCAGAACATACAGAATAAAACCGGTGTACCCGTTTTAGCACATCTGAGCTGTGTTTCATCAACAAAGGACGAAATCCACAAGCAGCTTGATTCTCTTAAAGAAAAGGGTATTGAAAACATTCTTTCCTTAAGAGGTGATATCCCTCAGGGTATGTCAAAGGAACACCTTGACTATCACTACGCTTACGAGCTTACAAGGGAAATCAAGGAATACGGCGGCTTTTGTATCGGCGGAGCCTGCTATCCGGAAAGCCACCCGGAAAGTGAAAACTCCTTCAAGGATATTGAATATCTTAAAATGAAGGTTGATGCAGGCTGTGAGTTCCTTACTACGCAGATGTTTTTTGATAATAACGCTCTTTATAATTTCCTTTACAGAGCTCAGAGGGCGGGCATAGATGTACCTGTTGTTGCAGGTATTATGCCCGTTACAAATCCTAAATCAATTAAAAGAATCTGCAGTATTTCAGGCACTGCACTGCCTCAGCGCTTTATAAGAATTGTTGACCGCTACGGAGATAATCCCGAGGCTATGAAGCAGGCAGGCATTGCCTATGCAACTGAGCAGATTATTGACCTTTATGCAAACGGCATAAGAGCAGTTCACATCTATTCAATGAATAAGCCTGATGTAGCAGAAAAGATACTTTCAAATATCAGCTCAATAATAGAAAAATAAATTATGCCGCACTGTATAAGTGTGGCTGATTTGATTTGAGGTAGAAGATGATAACTCTTTTAAAAAAAGATGCCCCTGAAATTGAAGTGAATAAAAGAATGGCTCTCAGATTTATGGGCTGCCGTGATAAT
The DNA here is from genome assembly GCA_036311065.1 of Acutalibacteraceae bacterium. Classification (GTDB taxonomy): domain Bacteria; phylum Bacillota; class Clostridia; order Oscillospirales; family Acutalibacteraceae; genus UBA6857. The sequence continues at coordinate 6,780 of JAXJQQ010000124.1, forward strand.
ATCAGTGATGCTATGGAAGAAATTTATGAGAAATGCCTTAGGAAGTATTACTCCGTTTCTGAGCTTAAGGCAGTTTACAGAAAAACATCGGTTACCTTCAAGGGCGGCGATGTAATCGGCTTTGATTTCGGTGACATAGAAAGCGAAAGTCTTTGTAAAAATCTTAAGGGATGTAAAAGTGCCTTTGTTTTTGCTGCAACGGCGGGGCAGAGCGTTGACAGAAGCTTCAAGCGTTTTGGTCTTTCTTCAAAGGCTGAAGGTATGATTTTCAGCTGTATTGCATCTTCGGGTGTTGAATGCTGGTGCGATTATGTTAATGACGTATTGGCTGAAAAATATAAGCTGCGCCCACGCTTCAGCCCGGGCTACGGTGATGTGCCTTTGAGTGTTCAGCCTGAAATATTGGATTTTGTTGATGCAGGCAGAAAAATCGGAATTTCTCTCACGGAGTCCTTTATGATGGTGCCGGTGAAATCTGTTACGGCTATAATCGGAATTGAAGAATAATAACCTTACTGAGGAGGAAAAGCAATGAATATCAAAGATTTACTCGGTAAAAGAAGAATATATTTTGATGGCGGAATGGGTACCCTTCTGCAGAAAAAAGGTCTTAAGGCAGGCGAGCTTCCCGAAATGTGGAACATTACACATCCCGAGGTGCTGACAGAGATACATCTTCAGTATCTTATGGCGGGCAGTAATGTTATAACTGCAAATACTTTCGGTGCAAACTGTCTTAAATTCAGTAATCTTGAAGAAATCATTTCTTCTGCTTTGAATAATGCAAAAAAAGCTATTGATAGCCTTGAGAGTGATAAAAGCGACCGCTTTGTTGCTTTTGATATGGGCCCTTGCGGCAAAATGCTGGAGCCTATGGGCGATTTTCCCTTTGAAAGGGCAGTGGAGCTTTTTGGTGAAAACGCCCGTCTTGCGGAAAAATACGGTGCAGATCTTATAATAATTGAAACAATGAACGATTCCTATGAAACAAAGGCGGCAGTCCTCGGTGCAAAGGAAAACTGCAATCTTCCGGTTTTTGTAACCAATGTCTTTGACGAAAAGGGTAAGCTTATGACCGGTGCGGACAGCAAGGCTATGATAGCCCTTCTTGAAGGTCTTCGGGTTGATGCAATAGGTATGAACTGTTCTTTAGGACCCCGTCAGATGCTTCCTATTGTAAAGGAATATATAACTTATTCCTCACTTCCCGTTATCGTAAACCCGAATGCAGGGCTTCCGAGAAGTGAAAACGGTCAGACCGTATTTGATGTTGACTGTGAAGAATTTTCCGATGTAATGAAGGAAATGGCACAAATGGGTGTCAGCGTTCTCGGTGGCTGCTGCGGAACAACACCCGAATACATAAGAAAAACCGTTCAGAAAACAAAGGCTCTGACTTTTTCTGAGGTTGAAAAGAAAAACTACACCCTTGTTTCATCCTATACTCACGCTGTTGAAATAGCCGATGAGCCTATACTTATAGGAGAAAGAATCAATCCTACGGGTAAAAAACGCTTCAAGCAGGCACTCAGGGAAAAGGATATAAACTATATCGTTTCCGAGGGTATTGCTCAGCAGGAAAAGGGAGTGCATATTCTTGATGTGAATGTGGGTCTGCCTGAAATTGACGAGGATGAAATAATCGTTTCTGCCGTAAAGGGTCTGCAGGAGGTAATCGATCTTCCCTTACAGATTGACACCGTTAAGATTTCTTCAATGGAAAAAGCAATGAGAATTTATAACGGTAAGCCACTTATTAATTCCGTAAACGGTAAAAAGGAGAGTATGGATGCCGTTCTGCCTCTTGTTAAAAAATACGGCGGTACACTTATAGCTCTTACAATTGACGAAGAGGGTATACCCGATACGGCTGAGGGCAGATGTGCAATTGCTGAAAGGATAATAAATGAATGTGCCTTATACGGTATTGATAAAAAAGATATTATTGTTGACCCTCTTGCAATGGCAGTTTCCTCCGATGAAAACAGCGGAAGAATCACCCTTGAAGCCATTGAGCTTATAAAAGAAAAGCTCGGTGTTAAAACCAGCCTCGGTGTTTCCAATATATCCTTCGGTCTTCCCGAAAGGGCGGCTGTTAATTCAATCTTTCTTTCAATGGCCTTTGAAAGGGGGCTTGATTGTGCAATAATCAATCCCAATTCTCAGCCGATGATGCAGAGCTATTATACATACAGAGCTCTGAAGGGCCTTGATAAGGGATGCCTTGACTATATAACCTTTGCCTCAGAAATTCAGACTGAAACGGTTGTGAAAGCTCAGGTGTCAACTATGACTTCTGCCGCAAAAGAAGACCTTAAATATTATATTATAAAGGGTCTCAGAGATAAGGCTTTTGACTCAGCAAATATGCTGCTTGAAACGGAAAAGCCGCTTGATGTTATAGACGGATATATTATTCCCGCTCTTGATACCGTTGGCAAATGCTTCGAGGAAAAAACAATGTATCTTCCTCAGCTGCTTATGAGTGCCGAGGCGGCAGGCAGGGCCTTTGATGCGGTGAAAGCCCATATCAGCTCAGAAAATGAAGAGAAAAAGGGCAAGGTGCTGATAGCTACCGTTAAGGGTGATATTCACGATATAGGCAAAAATATTGTGAAGGTGCTTTTAGAAAATTACGGCTACGATGTAATTGATATGGGCAAGGATGTAAGTCCTGAGGCAATAGCAGAAAAGGTCAAGGCAGAAAACATACCGCTTGTAGGTCTTTCGGCACTTATGACTACTACCGTTGAAGCAATGGCTCAAACAATCTCCCTTATAAAAAAAGAGTGCCCCGAAGTCAGAATAATGGTCGGCGGTGCTGTTCTCACTTGTGAATATGCCCAGATGATAGGTGCGGATTTTTACGGTAAGGATGCAATGGTGGCAGTAAGGATTGCGGAGGAGCTTTTCAAATTATAAATATTTTATAAATTTTAACTTAAATATTGATTATTTACATAAATTGGTATAGAATTATAATGTTAAAATAATGTTAAAGGAGAGTTTAACAAATGAAGAATCTTAAAAAAGCTTTAAGTCTTGTTCTTTGCCTTGTAATGCTCATTTCAGTTGTGCCCGTATTTTCGGCAACTGCAGCAACATCAGGAGCTTATGTGCCCGATTATGACACAGAAACTCCCGTAATCGTTCTTCACGGTATCGGTCAGAACGATACTTATGTTGTTGACGATGAAGGCAACAAGACCTATGATGACGCAGGTGACGAAATTACAGGCTGGCCCCTTGAGCTTGACCTTATGGGTGCTCTCGGCGGTGTTATTCCCAAGCTTCTTTTATCTCTTTTCACAAGAAAAGACAGTGGCCTTTCCGACGCTCTCAGAGAAGCTGCACCTAAGCTTTTCTATGCTATTGAAAAGGATAACGAGGGTAACTATGTAAATAACATTGATGTTCCCTGCTATTTTGCTCCCGTTTCAGAAATCCCTGAAGAGAAAAGAGAAATGTATTTCAACCGTATTCCCATTCAGGAATGTGCTGAAATTATCGGTGAAGACAGACTCTTCTTCTTCGGTTACGACTCACTCGGTGATATTTCCGAAACCACAAAGAGACTTCACAAGTATGTTGAATTTGTATGCGAAACAACAGGCTCAGACAAAGTAAACCTTTGCCCCATCAGCCTTGGCGGTTCCGTTGCAGTTTCATACCTTGATATGTTCAAGGAAGACCACAGCAAAATCAACAAAATCGTTTACATTGTTCCCGCAATTGACGGTTCAGAGCTTGTGGGTGATATGATCACAGGTAATGTAAGCGTATTTATGTCTGACGATGCACTTTACGAGGACCTTATGGTTAACCTTATGGGTGACACATGGACAACCTACCTTATCAATATGGTTCTTCGTATTCTCCCCTCAGACGTGCTTAAGTCAGCACTCAGCGGTCTTCTTGAAGGCGTTGTTGAGAATGTTGTTGTAAAGTCAACTCAGCTCTGGGCAACCTGTCCTACTTCTTACTATGAAGAAGCAAGAGCAAAGTGGCTTATGGATGATAAGTATGCTTCAATCCGCGAAAAGGTTGATACCTTTATGACTGCAAGAGCAAACTTTGAAGAAAATCAGAACCACATCCGTTCACTCGGCGGTCAGCTTTACGATATCGTAACATATGACCTTCCTATGATGATTCCTCTCACTGCAGAGTACAAAACATCAAATACAGACTGCATCCTTCATGTTGAATCAAGCTCAATGGGTGCAACTGTTGCAGACCTCGGCAAGACACTCGGTGAAGGCTATGAAGCAGCTGGCACATACTGTAACAACCCTGCTCATAACCACCTTTCACCCGACGGTATGGTAGACCCCACAACAGGTCTTCTTCCCTGCACAACATGGTATTTCAAGGGTCAGTCCCACGAAATGCTTCAGTATAACGATATCTGCCTCAAGCTTGGTACTCAGCTTATGACAGACAGAAATATGGTTGATGTTTACTCAAATCCCGAAGCATATCCTCAGTTCAACGGTGCAAGAATCACCCGTTACACAAACTGGAAGATGGAAGACTGGGCAGAAGCAGATAAATCAGGTATGACTACAGAGCAGATTGCAAATGTTGAAGCCGCTATTGCAGAAATCAAAGCAATGGAACAGGAAACAGTAATTGATACTGAAAAGTGGAACGCTGCAGAAGCTGCACTTGAGCAGGCACTTATTGATGCAGGCGTTTATACATCAAGTGAGCCCTCAGTAATTGAAAAGGCTGCAACAGTATTCTTCAAGGCTGCAAACAAAGCTATAAACAAGGTTTGTGAAAAGCTCGGCTATTAATAATTAAACAGATAAATAAGGGCGAGTCAATCGCCCTTATTTTTATGAGGTAAATATGAAATACAATAATATCCATAAGGCAAAATTTATAAAGAGGCTTAATCGCTTTGTCTGTGAGGTTGAGCTTGAGGGTGAAAAAGTCTTATGCCACGTGAAAAATACAGGCAGATGCCGTGAACTTCTTAAAGAAGGTGTAACGGTATATCTTCAAAAAAGCGATAATCCCGACAGAAAGTATAAATATTCTCTGATAACGGTGCGAAAAGGCGAAAGACTCGTCAATATGGATTCTCAGGCTCCCAACAAGGCCGTTCACGAGTGGCTGAAATCTGAAAAGCTATTCAAAAACATAACTTACCTTAAGCCTGAGAGCACCTACGGTAAAAGCCGCTTTGATTTTTATTTTGAGTATGAAGGCAAAAAGGCTTATATGGAGGTTAAGGGAGTCACATTGGAAAATGACGGAATCGTTTCCTTTCCTGATGCACCTACCGAAAGGGGGGTAAAGCACATAAATGAGCTGTGTGAGTGTGTAAAGCAAGGCTATGAAGCCTATATTATGTTTGTTGTGCAGATGAAGGATGTACTTTATTTTACCCCTAACGCTGAAAATGACCCGGCTTTTGCCAAGGCTATAAGAAAAGCAGAAAATAAAGGTGTTAAGGTTCTTTGTTATGACTGTGAGATTACCGAAAACGAAATGAAGCTCAAGGATGAAGTTGTAATAAAACTTTAATTAATTAAAATTCTGCTAAGGAATAAAAAATGTTGCCAAATATTTAAAATTATGATATTATTAAAACGAATAAATCCCGAAAGGCAATTTCCTATGAATTTTAAGAAAAAACTGTTATATATTTTAACTTTTTGTCTGCTTATGTCCTTCATTGCTTCTTGCTGCTTTGCGGTAAACGGAGAAGTTGCAGCTGACAAAAAAACAGAAAGCCGACTTCTTTGTATTTCTTACAGAGGTGATACGGCAAACTATCCTGAAAACTCCCTTGAAGGTGTTCTTTCAGCATTCAAAAAGGGAGCTGATATGGTAAGCGTAAGTGTTGTTAAGGCAAAGGATTCTGTTCTTGTTCTCGCTGAGGAAGAAAGCCTCGGCAATATCTGTAACGCTCCTTATGAAAGCATAAGCTCTGCCGGCTATGATGAGCTTTCAGCTTATAATCTTTATAACAACAGGGGAGAACTTACTGAATATAAGCTTTCTCATCTCACTGAGCTTCTTGAAAAAACGGAAGATGACGACTTTATTATAGTTGATGCCGACTGGCAGTACAGAGATGATATCTATGAAATATCAGAAATATGCAATGCTCTTGAGAGGGTGTACCTGAGAACAAAGGTAAGTGCAAATAATATTTTCGAGTGGGTAAAATCAAAGGATGTCAGGCCCAATGTAATCGGAGTTTATGACGGTAATATCATTTTTAATGCAGTGTCTCATATAAACACTCTTTCAAAAGCCGGAATGGAGCTTGTGCAGTATCAGTCAAAAAATCACTTTAATGTGATGTACGGTTCACTTACAACAGATAATTTTGGCTTCGACGGTAAGGCTTCTGCAATTGCACCTGTGTATAATCCTGACCTTTGCGGTCAGCGCAGTGACAGTGAAAACGGTTGGAATGAGCTTATAAAAAAAGGCTTTACCGCAATTGAAAGTAATAACATTGAAGAACTCAGAGATTATATAGAGAAAAACGCAGCTGCCCGCAGTAAACTCGCAGAGATTACTGAAAAAGCAGAGAAAATTAAAACAGAAAAGTTTTCCCTTACAAGCATAGACAATCTCAGTGATGCAATAAAGGAAGCAAAAAGAGTTCTTGATGGCAGAATCAAATCTCTTGATGAAGCTGAAAATGCATATTCTGCTTTGATTATGAGTATGAATGAAATGAAAATTTCTGACGGTGAGGAGACAACAAGGGGAGCACTTAATATTACGGCAGGCAAGGTTATTGCTTGTGTTCTCGTAGGTGCTGCTATTTTAAGCGGTCAGATTTTTGTTAATAAACAACACGAAAAAAAGAGAAAATAATTAAGGAGGAAATATATTATGAAGGTTATGGAGAAAACATGGCTTCCCTTAGCGGAAAAGCCGGAAGATGTAGGAGTTAACTCAAAGGTTGTCAAGGACTTTCTTGACCGTTGTGAGGAGCTCGGTAAGCAGGTACATTCACTTATGCTTATACGTAACGGCAAAATTGCTTGCGAGGTTTACAAGGAGCCCTTCGGTAAAGGTCACAACCATATGATGTATTCCGTCAGCAAATCCTTTACCTCAACTGCGATCGGCTTTGCTGTTCACGAGGGATATTTTGATGTTCACACAAGATTTGTTGATATCTTCCCCGAGGCAAGAGGAGACAAGCCCGACGAATATCTTGAAGAAATGACCGTTGAAGACCTTCTCACAATGAGAAGCGGTAAATCCGTAAGTGTTTTCCTTGACAGAACAAAGGACCGTTGGTTCAAGGATATTCTTAATTCCCCCTGGATTTCAGAGCCGGGAACAGAATTCCTTTACATAAGCGAGAATATGTATCTTCTTTGCTGTATTATTCATAAGGTTACGGGTATGAGCGTTATGGAATATCTTAAGCCCAGGCTTTTTGAGCCCCTCGGCTTTGAGCACCCCTTCTGGGAAACCTGCCCGAGAGGTATTGAAGCAGGCGGCTGGGGTCTTATGATTACCACCGAGGACCTTGCAAAGTTTACATATTGCTACAGCCAGGGCGGTAGGTTTAACGGTCAGCAGGTTATTCCTGAGGATTGGGTAAAGGAATCCGTTAAGTATCATGCAGATAACAGCAAATCCAACCAGGACCGTGACTGTAAGCGTGGCTATGGCTACTGCTTCTGGAGAAATGACGGCTACGAAAAATCCTTCCGTGCAGACGGTATGTTCAGCCAGTTCGGTATTGTTTTTGAAGACCTTGATGCCTGCCTTATCTTCACAGCAGGTGAAGTTCACGAGCAGGGTATGAGAGATGTTATCTGGGAGTATTTCCCCAAGGCATTCCTTGAAGAAAATACGGGTGAAAGCGTTGAATTCGGCCTTGCACCTTTTGAAAGACTTCCTGAAAAGAACCGTTCCGGTCTTGAACAGAGACTTCACGGCAAAAGAATGAAGCTTATGAAGCCCATTGCAGTTAATATTGCGGGTTATCCTACAAGTGTTGTACCTCTTACAGCTTTATTTATGGAAAGCGACAAGGCAGGTAACATTAACGATGTATCCTTCAAGTTCTATGAAAAGGAAGCTGTTATGACATGGACTGAAGGAGACGAAGTAAACTCCGTTAAAATCGGTATGGATGGTGAATACCGTTGGGATAAAATCATTATCGGTCAGATTCCTTACACTACCTGTTCAACGGGCTGCTGGAACACCGATAGTGAGCTTGAGCTTCACATCCGTTGCATTGAAGCTGTTGCGGAAAGAATTCTCAAATTCAAGTTCAACGGTGATAATGTTGTTATGCGTCCGTCAAGCAATCCTTCAACAGGTGTTATGGCAGAGACTCTTAAGGAGACTGTAAAGGATGTTATCAAACAGCCTATGGTTCAGGCAGCAGTAACCAAGGTGCTTCCCAAAGTTATTCCTCTTGTTGATGCTGTACAGCGCGGTAAAATTAAGGATTAATCATTACAGAAAAGGAGTTTATAATGATTTTTAAAATTTTATTTGCACTCACAATAGTGCTTGAATGTGTTACAGTACCTATTTTTCTTAAATACTATTGGCCTGAAAAATGCAAGGAATCAATGACCTTCAAAATGATTTCAGCAACACTTTTTGTGCTTTGTGGTTTCTTTGCAATCAAGATCAGCGGTAATAACACCCCTTATGCTGACCTTATTATGTGGGGTCTTGCCTTCGGTTGGCTTGGTGATTTGCTTCTTCACTGGCTTAAGGATAAAATGGTGATTTTTGCTCTGGGTGTTGTAGCCTTCCTTACAGGTCACATTTTCTATCTTATTGCCTTGCATAAGGCAATTCAAACAACCTACCCTGCAGCAAGAGCCTTTGAATGGTACGAAATTCTCTTTGTTGCCGTTGTAATAATCGGTGTTACAATTCTTGCGGTTATCAAGGGCTTCTATAAGGACAGAGCGGGTATTACTGCAGGCCTTACGGCTTACGGCGTTCTCCTTCTTGCAATGCTTGCAAAAACTGCAAGGTATGCAATTGGTGAATGGGCTTACGGCACAAATGACAATATGGTTGCAGTATTCATTACCGTGCTCGGTGGCGGAATATTCTTTGCTGTTTCCGATATCCTTCTTGGCTACATTATTATGTTTAAGGATAAAAAGAGAAGCCTCAGAATTATTAACATCGTAACTTACTTTATTGCACAGATACTTCTTGCAAGCAGTATTCTTGTTGTAAGGTCAGCTTATCCTTTTTATTAATTAATATGATTTTTAATCGGCGGACAGAGCAAAATCTGTCCGCCGAAAAAAATTAAAAAAGTTTCAAAAAAAGTATTGACAATCGGTAGCACTATGTGTATAATATCTCTTGTTCGTTGCGGAATTGTGTAAGGGTAGCACAGCAGACTCTGACTCTGTTTGTCTGGGTTCGAATCCTAGTTCCGCAGCCAAAAATCGACAATCTTCGATAGAAGGTTGTCGATTTTTACTTATTACTTCTTCACTCTTCACTTTTCACTAATCTTTGGGTCGATTTTTGGCGAAGTAATAGGTAAGAAGGAATAGTGAATAAGTTAGGGCGGGACACCCGCACCCGATTGTAAAAGGGAGATAAGTTATAATGAAGAACAGTCCTTTAATTGATAAATCAAAAGCATTTGCGCTTGAAATAATTAAAGTTTGTAATTATGTAAAACAAAGTAAAAAAGAAACAGTTTTAACTAATCAGCTTATTCGTTCAGGTACTTCTGTCGGTGCAAATATTCGGGAAGCTTTTTATGGTCACGGCAGAGCTGATTTTATTGCTAAATTGCAGATTGCTCTGAAAGAATGTAGTGAAAGTGAATATTGGTTGGAGCTTCTTATTGAAAGTGGTTATTATGAAGACAGGAAAGCTTTTGATATGTGTATTGAAGTGAAGAAGTTGTTGATTAGTTCCCTGAACACAGCTAAATCAAATCAAAAATAGTTTGTTGCTAAATTGAGCTGTAAACACATTTTTTGTGGCCGATTGGTCCCGTCTCTGTGGGACCGGGCATCATCACCGTGTGTAATTTTTTTAAAAACATGCAAAAATTCTCTTGCATTTTCTTTTTTGTTATGCTATACTACATCGAACTTAAAAAGGAAGGTGAAGAATATGCTCGGCAATATGTGTTTCAATGCTTGTGACTGTGCTGTTGCTCCCTTCATTTTTACTTTTGATTTTACTTGTAATTCTGTTATTTCTTTTAACCGGTAACATTTTTGTTATCGGTTATTTTTTTATGAATATTTATTCAAAAACCCTTTACAAAAAAGGGTGACGGGGTGTATAATTATTTGATGAAAAATAATGTCCGAAGGAGCGCTTGATATGAAGCATTTACTTAAACTTTCAGATTGGTCCGGGGAAGAAATTCTTGACTGCCTTGACCTTGCAGATAAACTTAAAGCCGAAAAAAAGGCGGGTATAAAGCATCACATACTTGAAGGCAAAACCCTTGGTATGATTTTCCAGAAATCTTCAACAAGAACAAGAGTTTCCTTTGAGGTCGGTATGTATGACCTCGGCGGCACTCCCTTGTTCCTTTCTTCAAAGGATCTGCAGATAGGCAGAGGTGAGCCCGTTCAGGATACTGCAAGAGTTCTTTCACGTTTTCTTGACGGTATTATGATAAGAACCTTTGACCAGAGTGAGGTTGAAGCTCTTGCAGAATACGGCTCAATTCCCATTATCAACGGTCTTACGGATTACTGCCACCCCTGTCAGGTCCTTGCAGACCTGCAGACTATACGTGAATACAAGGGCAAAAACCTTGAAGGTAAAAAGCTCTGCTACATCGGTGACGGTAACAATATGGCAAACAGCCTTATCGTCGGCTGTATCAAGGTCGGTATGAAGGTTGCAATTGCCTGCCCCAAGGGCTATGAGCCCGATGACGGTATTGTTGCCTGGGCAAAAGAAAACGGTGACCTGCTTATAACTGAGGATGTTATTGAAGCTGCAACGGGTGCTGATGTGCTTTATACCGATGTATGGGCTTCTATGGGTCAGGAAAGCGAAGCTGCAAAAAGGCAGCGTATTTTCAAAAATTATCAGATAAATGATGAGGCTGTTGCCGCTTCAAACGAAGGTGTAATGGTGCTTCACTGCCTTCCTGCTCATAGAGGTGAGGAAATTACAAATGAGGTTCTTGAAGCTCACGCTGCAGAAATATTTGATGAAGCAGAAAACCGCCTTCACGCTCAGAAGGCTGTGCTTGTCAAATGCTTTACGGAGTAAATTTACAATTCTCAATTCGCGATTCTCAATTCTCAATTCGCAATTCTCAACTATAGGTTGTGACTGAGGGATAAAAAAGCAATAACAATCAGCAAAACAGAACTTTAAATATACACAGAAAGGAAGTTTCACTTTTTTAGTGAACAAGGTGACAAGAATGAAAAAACGCTATTTGGTCCTTCAGGACGGAACGGTATTTGAAGGCTATGCTTTCGGTGCTGATAAGTGCTCCGTTGGTGAGCTTATCTTTTCAACTAATGTTGTAGGCTACATTGAAATGCTTACTGACCCCTGCTATTACGGTCAGATTGTTGTTTCAACCTTCCCGATGATGGGTAACTACGGAATTATTGAGGAGGATTTCGTCGGCGAGCCTAAGCTTTCAGGTCTTGTTGTGCGTGAATACTGCGAATATCCTTCAAATTTCCGCTGTGAATATGACCTTGACACCCTTCCTTAAAAATAACAATATCCCCGCAATTTACGGTGTTGATACCCGTGAAATCACAACTATTATAAGAGATAAGGGTATTACAAATGCCGCTATCTGTGATGAGGTTCCGCCCGTATTTGACGGTATAAAGAGCTTTAAAATTGTTGATGCGGTAAAGAACACTGCCGCAACTGAAAAAAGCGAATATGTACCGAAAACAGAGCCTAAGGCACATGTTGCGGTTTTAGATCTCGGCTCAAGCAAGAACCTTGAAGTAAACCTTATGGATAAGGGCTACAAGGTAACCTTAATGCCTTATAACAGCACTGCCGATGATATTCTTTCACTTTCTGCTGATGTGCTTGTTGTAACAGAGGGTGCAGGCGACCCGAAGGAAAATCCCGAAATCGTGAACGAAATCGGAAAGCTCTTCGGTAAAATTCCGATGATAGGTCTCGGACTTGGTCACCAGCTTATGGCACTTTCTCAGGGTGCAGATACCGAAAAGCTTCTTTACGGTCACCACGGCGGCAATCAGCCTTCCAAAATTGTGGGCACTGACAGAACACTCATCACAAGCCAGAATCACAACTATGCAGTTGCAGCTCAGAGTGTTAAAAACGGCGTTGTAAGCCATATCAATATGAACGATAAAACAGTTGAAGGAATTATATACGAGGCTGAAAAGGCTGTTTCCCTTCAATTTATACCCACTGAAGAGTGGATTATTGAAACAATTGAAAAACTGAAATAAGGAGGAGTTAATTATGCCGCTTAATAAAGATATCAAAAAGGTACTCGTTATCGGTTCAGGACCCATAGTTATTGGTCAGGCAGCCGAATTTGACTATGCAGGCGCTCAGGCTTGCCGTGTTTTGAAGGAAGCAGGCGTTAATGTTGTTCTTGTTAACTCCAACCCTGCAACAATTATGACAGATAAGGCTCTGGCTGATGAAATTTATCTTGAGCCTCTTACTGCTGAAACCGTTAAAAGAATTATTGAAATTGAAAAGCCCGACTCACTTCTTGCAGGTCTCGGCGGACAGGTAGGTCTTACCCTTGCTATGCAGCTGTGGAAGGAAAACTTCCTTCAGAGCCACGGTGTAAGACTCATAGGTACCGATGTTGAAGCTATTGACAAGGCAGAGGACAGACAGCTTTTCCGTGACACTATGGAAGAAATCGGTCAGCCCTGCATTCCTTCAGATATTTCCAACGATGTTGAAACATCCGTTGAAATTGCAAACCGTATCGGCTATCCCGTAATCATCCGTCCCGCATTCACCCTCGGCGGAGCAGGCGGCGGTGTTGCTTACAATGAAGAGGAATTAAGACTCGTTGCAAAAACAGGTCTTGACGCTTCTCCCATTACTCAGGTGCTTGTTGAACGTTACATCAAGGGCTGGAAGGAAATTGAGTTTGAAACAATGCGTGATAACGCAGGCAACACAATTGCAATCTGCTCAATGGAAAACTTTGACCCCGTTGGTGTTCATACCGGTGACAGTATTGTTTGTGCACCTGCTCTTACACTTTCCAATAAGGAATATTCAATGCTCCGTCAGGCAGCACTTGATATTGTTTCCGCACTTAAGATTGTTGGCGGCTGTAACTGTCAGTTTGCACTTAATCCCGAATCCTTTGAATATGCGGTTATTGAGGTTAACCCCCGTGTTTCCCGTTCATCTGCTCTTGCATCAAAGGCTACGGGCTATCCCATTGCCAAAATGACAACAAAGCTTGCATTAGGCTATAACCTTGATGAAATTCTTAATGACATTACCGGTAAAACCTGTGCCTGCTTTGAGCCCAGCGTTGACTATGTTGTTGTTAAGTTCCCCAAGTGGCCCTTTGATAAATTCCTCGGCTCAAGCCGTAAATTAGGCACACAGATGAAGGCTACCGGTGAGGTTATGAGTATCGGTCACTCCTTTGAAAATGCCGTTATGAAGGCTATCAGAGGTGCCGAAATTTCACTTGATTCACTTAATGCAGCTCCTATAAGTGACCTTGATATTCTTCAGCGACTTGATATTGCCGATGACAGAAGAATTTTCACAATATTTGAAGCAATCAAAGCCGGTGTGTCAATTGAAAAAATCCACGAAATCACAGCAGTTGACGAGTGGTTTATCCATAAGCTCAAGAATCTTGCTGACTTTGAAAATGAAATTTCAGGCAAGGAAATTGACGAAGATACATACCTTCGTGCAAAGAAGTTAGGCTATACCGATAAGACCCTCGCTAAGTTCTGCTCCTTTGACCCTGCCTTCCACCTTCAGGCAAGCTATAAGATGGTTGATACCTGCGGTGCTGAATTCAGCGCAACAACACCTTACTTCTATTCCTCCTACGATAAGGCTTGTGAAGCAAGACGCTATGAGCGTTCAGGTAAGCCTGTTGTAATGGTTCTCGGCTCAGGCCCCATCAGAATCGGTCAGGGTATTGAATTTGACTATTCCTCAGTTCACTGTGTATGGACACTCAAGGAGCTCGGCTACGATGTTGTTATTGTTAACAACAACCCCGAAACCGTTTCAACTGACTATGACACAGCTGACAGACTTTACTTTGAGCCTCTTTGCGAAGAGGATGTTATGAACATCATTGAGGTTGAAAAGCCTGTTGGCGTTGTTGTTGCCTTCGGCGGTCAGACTGCTATCAAGCTTACAAAATTCCTTGACGATAACGGTATTAAGATTCTCGGTACCTCTCAGGAGGGTATTGACACTGCAGAGGACAGAGAAAAGTTTGACGCTCTTTTGGAAAAATTCGGCTTCCTTCGTCCTCAGGGCTGCGGTGTTATGACCCTGGAAGAAGCTCTTGAAGCTGCTAACAGACTCACTTATCCCGTGCTTCTTCGTCCCTCATATGTTATCGGCGGTCAGAATATGATGATTGTGCATAACGATGTTGAGGTTGAAAGATATATGAAGAAGATTCTTTCAACGGGTATTGAAAACCCCGTGCTTGTTGATAAATATATGTCAGGTACGGAAATTGAAGTTGACGTTATTTCTGACGGTAAGGATGTTCTTATCCCCGGTATTATGCAGCACATTGAACGTGCAGGTGTTCACTCAGGTGACTCAATTGCTGTTTACCCGCCTTATTCACTTACGGATAAAATGACAGAAACCGTTGTTGAATGTTCAGAAAAGCTTGCCCTTGCTCTTGGCACAAAGGGACTTGTTAACATTCAGTATCTTATTTATGAAAATCAGCTTTATATAATTGAGGTTAACCCCAGAGCATCAAGAACAATTCCTTACATCAGTAAGGTTACAAACGTTCCTATGGTTGACCTTGCAACAAAGGTTATGACGGGCACTCCTCTTAAGGATTTAGGCTACGGCACAGGTCTTTATGAAGCACCGCCTTACTTTGCAGCAAAGGCTCCCGTATTCTCCTTTGAAAAGCTCAACGATGTAAACAGCTACCTTGGCCCCGAAATGAAGTCAACAGGTGAAGTTCTCGGTATTGGTAAAACCCTTAACGAGTCACTGTTCAAGGCTCTCGTTTCCTCAGGCTTCAGCGTTAAGCCCACATCAGGCAGCAATGAATTAGGTGTTCTTATTTCCGTTGATGAGCACGACCTTGATGAAATTGTTTCAATTGCAAAGAAAATGCAGGACCTCGGCATCAACATTTTTGCAACCAAGGAAACTGCAAGAGCTATTGTAAACCTCGGCATAAATGTTACTTATGTAAAGGGTATTACGGAAAGTGATTACTGCTTCAAGCTTCTTGAAAGCGGCAAAATCAACTTCATCGTTTACACCGGTGCACTGTTTGATGAAACAATGGATAACTTCATTGCACTGAGAAGAAAGGCTCTTCAGCACGGTATTGCCTGCTTTACATCTCTTGATACTGCAAACGCTATGCTTGATATTATGGCAAGTAATTACACCCAGCAGAACACAGAGCTTATTGATATCAACTCAATGAGAAAAGTTAGAAATAAGTTCCGTTTTGCAAAAATGCAGGGTACCGGTAATGACTATATCTTCATCGATAACCGTAACGGTGAAATTACATGTCCCGAATCCCTTTGCATCAACTTCTGCGACAGACATACGGGTATCGGCGGTTACGGTATAGTTCTTCTGGAAAACTCAGATGTTGCCGATGCAAGAATGAGAATTTTCAACCGTGACGGCAGTGAAGGCAAAATGGCAGGTAATGCAATCCGTTGTGTTGCCAAGATGCTTTATGACAAGGATATTGTAAAAAAAGAGGAAATGACAATTGAAACCGGTGCAGGTGTCAAGAATGTTAAGGTTTACACCTCAAACGGCAGAGTTGTTTCCACTGAGGTTTATATGGGTAAGCCCACCTTCGTTCCTGCTGAGCTTCCCTGCACACTGGATGAAGACAGAATTATCGACTATCCCATAACAATCGGCTCAGGCTCTTACAACATTACCTGCGTTGGTGTAGGTAACCCCCATTGTGTTGTTTTCCTTAAGGATATTGACTCCCTTGACCTTAACGAAATCGGTCCTTGCTTTGAAAAGGCAGATATCTTCCCCGAAAGAATCAATACTGAATTTGTAAGAGTGGTTAACCGTCACACAATTAAAATGAGAGCCTACGAAAGAGGTAACAAGGAAACCTTTGCCTGCGGTACCGGTGCAGCGGCAGCAGTTGTTGCTGCAGTTGAAAACGGCTTCTGCGATAAGGGTGAAGAAATCACCGTTAAGCTTAAGGGCGGTGACCTTGCAGTTACCTACGACGATAACGGAATCTTCCTTACAGGTAATGCCGTTCTTGTTTACGAAGGCGAAGCTGAATATTAATAAAAAGCACCCTGCGGGGTGCTTTTTTTAACCCGAAAATACCAAAAACACCAAAAAACCGACTTTTATATAAACATTTATTTTTTTATATTCTTATTTTATATTTTTTATAAAATATCAGTATGTATGGTATGTGATAAGCCGTAAACGCTGTAAAATTAAGGGTTTAAAGAAACAACCGACTCAAAACCGATAACACACCGAATGAAAATCGGTATGTTATCAGCAAATAATTTCAACATAAATTTCATCAATTTTCCGTTCGCTACATGTTGTTTTTCTTCTCCAGTACTTTTGCGACTTGTATTTTTCAAATATTTTTGTGCTCTTTCCTCTTTCCCAATCCTCAAATCCGTCAAGGATAATTGCAATCTCCCTTGACTGTCTCATTGTCGGCTTGCCCTGTTCTTTCAGTGCCTGCTCCCATAGCTCTATAACACAAACCTCTGCTTTATCAGTTAGATAATCAGCAATAATTCCTTCACGCCAATCGTCCTCAAGGGCGTTTTTCTGCATCTGAATAGTAGTTCTGTAAATCTCGGGGCTGACATTTGTTCTGATTCCGCCTTTAAGATATAATTCATATGCTTCAGCCCAGCACTGCTGAATATAATCCTTTATTTCTTTTTCCCTGTAATAAATCTCACCCGGCTCAACATTGCAGTAAACGGGGAAATATCTTCGGTTACCTGTTTTATCCTTAAAGGGCTGACGAAGGTTTGTTGTGCCGATAAAAATACACTGACGGGGGATGTCCTCACTGTATTGAGTGTAAGGTCGGCGGTAAGAGTCGGTTTTACGGTCAAAGTACTGCTTTGCTTCTTCCTGCCGGTCGGCTCCGGACAGAGCGAGAAGCTCAGAAATTTCGCATATCCATTTTCCCTGAATCTGCTCAATGCCTGTGTTACCCCTTATGTCTGATACTCTGCCGTACCAGGCTTCTTCCATTGCCAGCCACTGAGTTATGGTGGTTTTTCCGTTCCCTTGCTTACCCTGAAGCACAATAATATTATCGCATTTACAACCGGGCTCAAAGGCTCTTGCAATTGCACAGTGAAAAATCAGCCGTGAGCATTCTTTGGTATATTCATTGTCCTCGGCTCCCATTACAAAGGAAAGAAAATCTGAAATGCGTTCCTTTTTATCCCAGCTCAGCTTTTTGATTTTCTCTCTTATCGGGTGATATTGCCGTTTCTGAAGAAAAATCTGAATAGCGTGGTCAAGGTCTTTTTCGCTTTTAAGGTTATAGAGCCGTTCAATGTAGTGAATGGCGGTGCTTCTGTCCGCGTTGGTGAAATTTCTGCCCCTGAACTCCGGTCTGCCCGTAAGAAGATTAAATCTCAGCGTAGAAAAGAAATCGTCGGTTTCAAGAATTACAAGAAAGTTGCTGATTGTTTTTCTGAGGTTACCTTTGCCGTCTTCGGAAAGCTCCTCAGCTTCACCGTTTATGATATCCTGACGCTTTTCTTCCTCTTCTTTTTGTCTGATTTCTTCGTACTCCCTCATCTTGTTAATAAACTCACTCAGAACACCGAGCTCACGTGCTTTGTCTGTAGCTTTTCTGATAAGCTCTTCTTTTTCCTTCTTATCCTCGCAGTAAACAATATCAATAATAAAGAAAAAATCAAATAGCTCCTTTGAGGTTTTTATCGAGTTAATGTCTGTCATTTTTTTATCCTTTCCGAAGGGAAAAACAGTTATTTTTGATAAAGATTAAAAAACTCCCTTCACTATAAGGCTGAAAAGTCAGTTTTGTTGCACGTTTTTTGCAACAAAAGGCTACTTTTATAAAAAAATATTTTTTTCTGTTTGATTACTTGTTAATTTATGTACTGATATAAAATACTTGAAAATTCAACATTAATGCTATATAATATATAGTCAGATTTAAAACATCGGGAGAATAAATAAATGAGTAAAAAAGTAATTGTAATCGGTGCAGGTGCGGCAGGTCTTATGGCTTCGGGTGTTGCGGCGGAAAACGGCAACGAGGTTATCCTTCTGGAGCGTAATGACAAGGCTGCAAGAAAAGTTATGATAACGGGTAAGGGCCGTTGTAATGTAACCAACAACTGCACAATGATAAATGAGCTTATTGCTGCAGTTCCTACCAACGGCAGATTTTTATACGGTGCTTTTTCGCGTTTTATGCCCATTGATACAATGGAATTTTTTGAGGATATGGGTGTACCTTTAAAGGTTGAAAGAGGCAACAGAGTCTTTCCTGAAAGCGACAGAGCATCGGATATAGTTGATGCACTCAATGCCTTCAGTCAGGATGCAGGTGCAAAGCGTATAAAAGGCAGAGCAACTGACCTTATTATCCGTGACGGTGCCGTAAAGGGTGTTATTACTGAAGAAGGCAATGAATATGAAGCTGACAGTGTTATTATTGCAACGGGCGGTGCATCTTACCCAATAACGGGCTCATCCGGTGACGGTTACGAGCTTGCTAAAAAGGCAGGTCACACCATAGTTGACCTTAAGCCTTCGCTTGTACCTCTTGTCTGCCATGAGGGCTTCTGCTCCGATTTGCAGGGGCTTTCTCTTCGTAATATTGAAATCAGTGTTTTTGATACTGAAACATATAAGGAGGTTTATAAGGATTTTGGTGAAATGCTGTTTACCCATTACGGCGTTTCGGGACCTGTTATACTCTCTGCAAGCTCACATCTTAAGGATGTTAAGCCGAGAAGGTACGAAATCCATATTGACCTTAAGCCTGCAATAACCTATGAACAGCTTGATAAGAGAATTCAGCGTGATTTTCTTGAAAATTCAAACAAGAATTTTATTAACGCCCTTGATGCACTGCTGCCCAAAAAGCTTGTTCCCGTTATCGTACGCCTTTGCGGCATCAAGCCTGCAACCAAGGTTAATCAGATAACAAAAGAGCAAAGAGCAGTTCTTGTAAATCTTTTAAAGGACCTTAAGGTTACGGTTATGAAGTTCAGACCCCTTTCTGAGGCTATTGTAACCTCAGGCGGTGTTTCCGTAAAGGAAATTGACCCGAAAACAATGGAATCGAAGCTTTGCAAGGGTCTTTACTTTGCAGGTGAGGTTATTGATGTTGACGCTTATACAGGCGGATTTAACCTGCAGATTGCATTTTCAACGGGCAGACTTGCAGGGGAATCTGTGTGAATGCAACGTGCACAATTATCAATTATCAATTCTCAATTCGCAACCGTAGGGTGTGACTGAGGGGTAAAATTAATGAATATGCAAAAATCCCGATTTGTGCAGGTGCACGGCGTCCATATCCGACGAAACAACAAAATTAAAGGAGAAATAATATGAAAGTAATCAACGTAGCAATTGACGGACCTGCAGGAGCAGGCAAAAGCACAATTTCAAGAAAGGCTGCTTCTGAGCTTGGCTATATCTATATTGATACGGGTGCTCTTTACAGAACAGTCGGACTTAATGCATTAAGGCTCGGTGCCGACATACAGAACGATGATGCGGTTATTGCAACTCTGACCGATGAGCTTAAGGTTGAGTTGCGTTTTGTTGACGGTGAGCAGAGAATGTTCCTTTGTGGTGAGGATGTGTCATCAGATATCAGAACACCGGAAGCTTCTATGGCTGCATCAAGAGTTTCCGCTGTTCCAAAGGTAAGGGAATACCTGTTTGACCTTCAGAAGGAGCTTGCAAAAAACAATAACTGTATTATGGACGGCAGAGATATCGGCACTGTTGTGCTTCCTGATGCCGATGTTAAAATTTTCCTCACCGCTTCACCTGAAGCCAGAGCTGAAAGGCGATATAAGGAGCTTTGCGAAAAGGGTATGGATGTTAAATATGAGGACGTTTTAGCCGATATGGTGAAGCGTGATTACGATGATTCACACAGGGCTATAGCTCCCTTAAAGCAGGCAGATGATGCCGTTTTATGCGATACAAGTGAGCTTACACTTGAGCAGTCAATTGAGCTTGTTATAAACACAATTAAGGAAAACATATAAATTAAATTATTTTGGTTAACCTATAAATGATAATAATTTATAGGTGTGATCAGATGTATTTTGACTATTCACAAATAAAAGAGCATAAGCTTTATCCTTTTCTTGTGCCGCCTTTACGGGTACTTTCAAGAATTGTTTATGAAAGCCGTTGCTACGGCAGGGAAAATGTGCCTGAAGAAGGCAGACTCATAATTGCCTGTAATCATGTTGCCTTTTCCGACCCTGCCCTTATTGTGGCAAATTGCCCCCGTAAGGTGCATTATATGGCCAAAAGCGAGCTTTTTGAAAATCCGTTACTTGCTAAGCTTTTTAAAAATATGAATGCCTTTCCCGTAAAACGGGCTACATCAGACCGCAATGCCATAAGGTATGCCAGGGAAATACTTGACAAGGGCTGGGTCCTCGGAATTTTTCCCGAGGGAAGAAGAGTCCGCGGGGGAGTTCCTCCGACTCAGGGCAGAACAGGTATTGGCTACCTTGCAAGAGTAACGGGTGCGGATATTCTGCCGTGCTGTATCTATAAGGTGGAACGCCCTTTCAGGTCAAAGGCAATTGTACGCTTCGGTAAGGTTATTAAAAACAGTGACCTTGGCTTTGAGGGTAAGGATAAATCAAAGGAAATGAAGGAAGCTTCGGCTCTTATTATGAAAAAGATAAAAGAACTCTGGGAGGAAGAAAGTTGCAGATAGAACTTGCAAAAACAGCGGGATTTTGTTTCGGTGTGAACAGAGCCGTCAAAATGCTTGAAAGACTTGTTGACGAAGGTAAAAAGGTGTGCACTTTAGGTCCTATTATCCACAACCCCGTGGTAATTGACGAGCTTTCGGAAAAAGGGGTCAGAATAGTATCTGCTCCCGATGAAGTACCTGAGGGATATGAGGTTGTTATCCGTGCCCACGGAGTTACAAAGGAAGTTGTTGAGGCTCTTGACTGCAGAAATATAACCTACACCGACGCTACCTGTCCTTATGTTCTTAAGATACACAGAATTATTAAAGAAAATTCAACTGACGAAAATATTGTTCTGATTGCAGG
This sequence comes from Acutalibacteraceae bacterium, assembly GCA_036311065.1. Taxonomy (GTDB): domain Bacteria; phylum Bacillota; class Clostridia; order Oscillospirales; family Acutalibacteraceae; genus UBA6857. The sequence continues at coordinate 28,250 of JAXJQQ010000124.1, forward strand.
TGACGAAAATCACCCGGAGGTCTGCGGCTTCAGAAGTCACTGCAAGGGTAATTCTTTTGTGTTCAGAAATTGCGGTGAACTTGATAAAATTCTGTCTGAACACACTGAATTTTCCGGTAAAGAAATAATTGTTGTTGCTCAGACAACTTTTTCCGTAAAAGAATGGAAAAAATCCGTAAAAATTATTCAAAAAGTATGTACAAATTCAAAAACATTTGATACAATATGTAGTGCGACTCAGGACAGGCAGAATGAAGCGGCTGAGCTTTCAAAGAAAAATGATGCCGTAATCGTAATCGGCGGAGCCTTCAGCTCCAATACGGTGAAGCTTAAAAATGTCTGTGCCGAAAACGCTGTGACCTATCTTATTGAGAGGGTGGACGAGCTGAAGGGGATTGATTTTACGCCCTTCACAAAAATTGGTATAACAGCGGGTGCATCCACACCTGCACGTATAATAAAGGAGGTTGAAGTCATTATGACCGAAAACTTTAGTGAAAAAAATTCAAAGGAGACTATGGATCAGGAGTTGTTCTATGCAGCAGTAGATAGCATTGACGATACAAGTGATAATCCGAATGTTGTTGGCATCGTTGTTGGCATCGCACCTAATGAGATTCAGGTTGATATCGGCAGAAAGTACGCCGGCTTTATCCCTGTTGAAGAGTACAGCAATGATCCCACCGCCGACCCCGCAAAGGAACTCAAAATCGGCGACGAGCTCAATCTCATTATCATGAAAACAAATGATAATGAAGGCACCATGAAGCTTTCAAAGCGTCTTTACGACAGAAAAGCTGCATGGAAGAACATTGTTGCAGCAAAGGAAAACGATGAAATCGTTGAAGCTGTTGTTGCAGAAGCTGTAAGAGGCGGCGTTATTGCATATCCTATGGGTGCAAGGGTATTTATTCCTGCTTCCCTCACAGGCCTTGCAAAGGATGAAGACCTCAGCCAGCTTGTAAAGCAGACCGTTAAGTTCAAGCTTATTGACCTTGACGAGCAGAAGAAGAGAGTTGTCGGCTCAATCCGTGCAGTTCTCCGTGAAGAACGCAAGGAAGTTGTTGAATCCTTCTGGGCAAACATTGCTGAAGGTCAGGAGTTCACAGGTACTGTTAAGTCACTCACCAACTACGGTGCATTCGTAGACCTTGGCGGCGTTGACGGTATGGTACATATCTCCGAGCTTTCATGGAAGAGAATCAAGCACCCCTCAGAGGTTGTTAACGTTGGCGATACCATTAAGGTATACGTTAAGGCTCTTGACGCTGAAAAGAGAAAGATTTCTCTCGGCTATAAGAGAGTAGAGGACAATCCCTGGG
>JAXJQQ010000125.1:0-4760 GCA_036311065.1 Acutalibacteraceae bacterium
AACTTCATACATACACATTGTTGCTTCATAAACATCAAAAGGAAATTCGTCTGTATCCCAACCTAAAAGAAGATCGCCCTGGTTAGCATCAATTGAGCCGAGCATTCCGTTGATAGCTGAAATTCGTAATTCGTGCTGGAAGGTGTGACCTGCAAGAGTTGCATGGTTAGCCTCAATGTTCATCTTGAAATCCTTATCAAGACCGTACTGACGAAGGAAACCTATAGCTGTAGCAGCATCAAAATCATACTGATGCTTCATAGGCTCTTTCGGCTTGGGCTCGATATAAAAGTCACCTGTGAAGCCGATTTTTCTGCCGTATTCAACAGCCATTTTCATAAGACGAGCAATATTTTCCTGCTCGAACTTTATATCGGTATTGAGAAGACTTTCATAACCCTCTCTGCCACCCCAGAAAACATAGCCCTTACCACCGAGCTTAACAGTGATGTCGAGAGCTTTTTTTATCTGAGCCGCTGCAAAGCAGTAAACCTCTGCGCTGTTTGTACTGCCTGCGCCGTTCATAAATTTGGGATTTCCGAACATATTTGCAGTACCCCAGAGGCACTTGATGCCTGTCTCTTTCATTTTAATGAGTATGTAATCTGAAATCTCATCGAGACGGGCATTTGTAACATTGATGTCCTCATCCTCGGGAACGAGGTCAACATCGTGGAAGCAGAAGTATTCAATGCCCATTTTGATCATAAATTCAAAGCCTGCATCAACCTTTGCCTTTGCATGTTCCATTGTTGCCTTTTCGGATTCAAAGCTCTTGTCAGCAGTACCAGCACCGAACATATCAACGCCGCAGGCACCAAGGGTATGCCACCAAGCCATAGCAAAGGGAAGGTGCTCACTCATCTTTTTACCGAGAATAACACGGTCCTTGTCATAGTAGCGGAAGGCCATAGGATTTTTGCTTTCCTTGCCCTCATATTTTACCTTGTCAATAAACTTAAAGTATTCCATATTTATTCTCCTTTTCCGGTTAATTAACAATTTGATTATATCACATTCATTATTCCGTTTTCAACCTATAGAAATAAAAATGCCCCCTGATTATATTAAAAATCAGGAGGGCATTTCTCACAACTTGAATTTGGTCTTAATCATATCAATAAACTGTGCCGTGGTTTTACCTGTCAGGAATATTGCTCCTGTTGCGATTTTTGCAAAAATCAAAGGTACACCTACAGAAGCAATATTATTCTGCAGAAACTTATCCGTAAAACGGTCGTCAAACTTCTCTGGTACAATATCGCAGGTTTTCATATACCACCAAAGAAGCGCTTCTTTCATCCTTGCGATAATTTCTCTATACTTTTCATCGTCAATGCGGTTGATGCTTTCTCCCTCGGAAAGAACATAGAATTCGTCTTTTTCGTAGAGCCTCATCACATATTTGTACTCCCTCGAGCGTATCATAGCTACCTTCGTATGCGTTCCGTCTTCCTTCATCTTTAAAAGGAGTCTCGGAGAATATATTGCATCCTCACCCGTAAAAAGATTTTTCTCTGAGCAGTGCTCTTCACCGAGAAGTCTGCCGCCCTCACAGAAAACATAGTCCTTGTGAGGAGTGCTTTTATCCTTCATTGTCGGAAGAAGGCTCTTTGAAAAGCTCTGTCTTTCACATTCGATGCCTGCAAGGTCGTAAACGGTAGCACATAAGTCTGTAAGCTCGGCAAGGTTTTCATTTATGCCCTTATCAACGCTGATATTCTTCGGCGGCTTGATAATGAACGGTACATTGACAAGACAGTCCGGAAAGCAGTTCTGACATTTTTCAACAATGCCGTAATCAGTTGTGTAGTCGCCGTGATCAGAAAGAACTATAACCGCTGTATTGTCATAAATTCCTTCATCTCTGAGAGTGTTGATTAGTCTGCCCACCTGAAAATCAACCTTTGCGCACATTGCAAGATAGGTACGACGAACTTCCTTTAATCTGTCCTCACTCCATTCAGAGATTCCCAGATCTTCCATTAGTCCCTTTTCCATAAGAGGCTTTCCGTCGGCATCCTCTATATTCGGTATTCGTTCCTGCAATTTGCTTTCATCAATCAGATCGTAAAATTTCTTTTCAATCTGATAGGGCGGATGGGGAAAATCAAGACCGATAAACATAAAGAAGGGCTTGTTCTTCGGGCGTTTTTTTATCTGTCTTACAGCAGAATCAATGCACAGGTCATCGTTGTTTTTAATCTCTCTGCCCCTTTTATTTTCGGGGATGACTCCGTTGAAAAATGAGAAAAATGTGTCGCTCCCCTTTTCTCCGCGTTTTGATTTAACAACAGTTGCGGGAGTTTTTACGGGAGAAAACATCAGGTACTTATCAATAAGCTCTCTGTGATATTTACGCTCCTGACCTGCCATCAGGTCACCTCGGGTAGAAGACACGGTGTAATAGCCTGCATTTTTCATATCGGAGAAGAGATTCTCCTCATCCTTATGAAGAAGATAAGACATAGTGCGGTGTCCCTTGGTGTGAGGATAAAGCCCCGTCATAAACGAGCAACGGCTCGGTACACAAACAGGATTCTGACAAAAGGCATTTTTAAAAGAAACGCCGTCAAAGCCCAGCTCATCAAGATTAGGTGTATATGAAGCTTCGTTGCCGAGATGATGAAGTGCATCGGCTCTCATCTGGTCAGGATTAATGATTAAAATGTTAGGCTTATCTGACATAGAATCACCACCTTAATTGATATTCTTTTTACCATTATAGCATATTAAATATTACTTTTTCAAGGAAGACCCAACAAAACAAATATCTATGCGGTAAGCATTCATTATTTACGGATTTATCAAGTAAAAAAAACTGATTTTAAAAATGAGATATTCTTGAGACAGGTCATTTGTGTGATGTTATTATTAAATTTGCACATTGCACCGGTTCAAAGCCGAGTGGTCTTAAAAATAGACAATTTTGGTTCAGTGGAATAACACCGAAAAATTGGTCATAAAAAAGCTGAAAACCCTTGATAAATCAAGGGTTTTCAGACTTTGGTTCACTTTTGGGTGAACATCATGGAGGTACGTCTCACTTTGGAACCTTGCCATTTTTAATCATCTTCTAAAACTGTACCCCATTCTTCTTCCAACCATAGCATCATTTCATCATAATCAACTTCGAATATTTCACAAAGTTCTTTTGCCTGACCCTTGGTATAATAGTACTGTTCAACTTCAAAAAGAGTGCCAAGATTATCTGTATTAATTTTTATTTTATCAGAGAATGTTTCTTTAACCTTTTTCAGTCCATACAAACTACATTCTTCCGTATCACCAATATAATCATCAGGCACGATATAATCATCTGATTTCAAAATAAAACAAGAATCATCTATATCAACAACTGCTTCCGTCCAATAGTCAACATGTCTTCCAAAATCGTGATTTGTTCTAATTTCAACAGAATCGATATCACTCATTTTATATTCGTTGATAATTTCATTGTTTTTATTATACTCAATTATATTTCCATTGTTATAAAATTCAATTCTTGAATTTTTATCCGTAAATGTTATGGAGAATAATACTATAAAAACAGAAAACAAAATTATCTTCAAGGCTCGTACAAGTTTAGTAGGAATCTGTTTTTCTGAAGTATATCTGTATATTATCCTTCTGCCACCAAAAATTTCAACAGTTTTAGGAAGAATAAACATAAACAGCAAAGTAATCAAGCTATACACCATACCAAACATATCAAAATGAATAGCGAGCAGATTTTCTTTTGCGGTGTGTTCAGAAAGCCAATACATTTCATAAAAAAATAAAAACGATAATGAAATCAGTGCAGTAATACCCATATCAACTATTGTTTTCAGATAAAGATTTTTAGTTTGATTTTCTGTGTTATTTATTTTATTCATTCTATCACCTCTTTATAAAACAAATTGTAGCATAAAAAAGTATAAACTGCAATATCATTGGTGTAAGCCAATCAGTTTGCCGAAGGGCAACAAAACCAATGCGGAGCATTGCAAAAAAAACTTATTACCTCTTACCTATTACTTCTTACTTTCCAAAAATCCCGTCCTAATTTTTATGAGGGAATAGTGAAGAGGTAAGAAGTAAAAAGTAAAATCCCTCTTGCTAAACGCAAAAGAGATTTTTGACCTTACTTCCCAATTCTGAACCATAAGAAAAATATTAACAGTGTTGATTTTTACCAAGCCCTGTCAGCAAACATATAGGCAACAAAGACTATAAATAATGTTAACAACAAATTAATTACAGTTAGAATAATACATTGTATTTTGTGTTCTTTTCCTTTAATACAAACACCGACATTATAACACAAAGAAATCGTGTTTATGATAATTATTATCGGAGTACCAACAAAAAACAACAAGAACAAAACACTTGAAAATATATCAAATATAGAATCCGCAATTGGCTTACCAATACTTACAAAATAGTCATATAAAGGTAAAAATCCAAATGGCAATATGTAGAAAAGAGAAAATATTATATTGAAAATTGAATGCTTATAATAAGAAGTCTTATTCATATAATCACCTCAAACTCATTGTATAACAACAAATCTAAAAAGTCAATCTGTTTGCCCAAAGGGCAACTAGATCAATGCAAAGCATTGTATATCATCAATTCCGAAAGGAATTGGATATCATCAACTTCGCAAGAAGTTGTATATCATCATTGCGAAAGCTTTTTTTGATACACGCTAAAGCGTGATGATATACAGTCCTGACGGACTGATGAGATACAACGATAGCGACGCTATCGTTGAT
>JAXJQQ010000126.1:0-27059 GCA_036311065.1 Acutalibacteraceae bacterium
AATTTATATGAATATAAATATTGATAACACTCTTTTGTATGGTCAAGAAAGTTTGTTGTTTATATATAACAAGACGACTTCAAAGTTTTATTGTGTGTCAAAAATTGTTCATTAACATAACCTGATAATTATTAAACAACTCCAATTTATTGACTTGTTGCTAAATTACTCACCAAACACAGGAAAAAGCACTTCTTAGGAAGTGCTTTTTATTTTAATTCGCTTTCGATGGGTGATATTACTATGCAGTTTTATTGTGCTTTGCACAGTGTTATTCGCTTTGTGAGTTTATAGCGAATACCAGATTGTATTTTTATTTTTAGTGTGCTATAATCAGTTCGAATAAGATATTGACCGAGGAGACGATAACATGAATATTATCCAAAAATTTTATGATAATCTGGCGTCTCAATACGATAAACTGTTTTTTGATTGGAATGCTGCTACACATGAACAGGCTGAAATTTTAAATAAACTTTTTGTAAGTAACGGCTTTGGTAAATCTGCAAGAATTCTGGATTGTGCTTGCGGAATAGGAACTCAGGCTATAGGTCTTGCAGGATTGGGATATAATATTACCGCTTCTGATATCAGCGAAGGAGAACTAACCGAAGCTGATAAAAGGGCGAAAAAGAGCAATGTTAAAATTCAGTTTGTCAAAGCAGATTTCTGTGCTTTATCTGAAGCTTTTAATGAACGGTTTGATATTGTGATTGCTATGGATAACGCTCTACCGCATATGCTATCTGAAGTTTCTTTAAAATCTGCAGTTCAGAGTATTTCAAATCAAACTGCAGAAGGCGGAATATTTGTAGCCAGTATAAGAGATTACGATGAGCTTGTTAAAAGTAAACAACCGTATTCACCGCCTTATATCCATAAAACAGAAAAAGGTCAAAGGGTAGCTTTTCAGTCCTGGGATTGGAATGGAGATAACTATAAGCTTGTTCAGTATATTATTGATGACGAGGATACTCTTAAAGTCAGTAAATTCGAATGTGAATACAGGGCTGTACAAAGAGAAGAATTGACAAAACTGCTGTTAAACAGTGGATATGAAAATGTTGAGTGGAAAAATTCTGAAGAAACAGGATTTTATCAACCTATAGTAATTGCAAGAAAATAAATATAACTCTTATTGAGGTGAAACTATGTCAAACATTACTGATATCAAAATTGTATCATCACTTGAAAAAATCTATGATACTGACAAAATGCCGGAAAAGATTCTTACATACTTTTCAATGCTGAAAAATGAAAAAAAGTCCTTTCAGGTTGCCGTTGAAGCTTCTTGTGCTGAAAGGTGCAGGTTTTCCGTTGATAGTGATGTGAAAAATATTTGTACATACACTGTTGAACACGTAAAGTCTGATTTTCCAATGTTCAAAAAGAAAGCAGATAACTATTACAGATACAGTAAAAGCGGTTATTATCCTGATTTGTTGTTGCCTGTAGCAGAAAGTGTTGAACTTAAAAAAGGAATGACTGTCCTTTGGATTGAACTTGATGCTTCGGAAAATACTGTCGGAAAGCATAATATAAGTGTAACGGTAGGGGACAGATCTCTTAGTGTTGAAGCTGAGATAATTGATGCTGAACTCGATTTTAAAGACTTTGTGTATACCTGTTGGTTTCATACGGATTGCCTTATGTCTTATTATAATTTTGAAGCTTTCTCCGATGAATACTGGCGAGTTGCTGAAAACTTTCTTAAAACTGCTTGTGAGTACGGTCAGAACTGTGTTCTAACGCCCATATTCACTCCGCCTCTTGATACTGAGATTGGCAAGGAAAGACCTACTGTGCAACTTGTTGATATTAGCCTCAATAACGGTAAATACAGTTTTAATTTTGATAAGCTTACACAGTGGATTGATATGGCACACCGCTGCGGAGTTGAATATTTTGAGCTGGCTCATTTTTATACTCAGTGGGGAGCAAAAAAAGCTCCTAAGATTATGGTAACCGTTGACGGCGAATATAAAAAGCTTTTCGGTTGGGAAACAAAGGGAGATTCGGCTGAATATAAAGCCTTTCTCCGTGCCTTTTCTGCTGAATTAAAAGAATATTTCGAATCGAAGGGACTTAAGGATAAGGTGTTCATCCACGTAAGTGATGAGCCTAATTTCTGGATGATACCTTCATACAGAAAGGCTTCAAAATACATTCATGAGCTTTTTGAAGGGTATAAGATTATTGATGCTCTTTCAGATTATTTGTTCTACCGCCTTAAGATAGTTTCAAATCCCGTGCCTGCAACTGATCACATTGATGAATTTCTTGGTAAAAAGGATAAGCTATGGACTTATTATTGCAGTGCTCAGAACAGTCACTGTGTAGCAAACAGATTTTTCTGCAATGATTCCATACGAACAAGGGTTATAGGTTACCAGCTTTATAAGTATAATATTGCAGGCTTTCTGCAGTGGGGATATAATTTTTATTATTCTCGTTTGTCCAAAAAGCTCATTAATCCCTTTGAGGTTACAGATGCCGGACGTGAATTTCCTTCAGGTGACAGCTTTATAGTTTACCCTGCTGCGGACGGCACACCTTACCATTCACTAAGACTTAAGGTTTTCTATGATGCCCTTCAGGATATGGCTGCTCTTAACACTCTTGAAAAGCTTACAGACAGAAAAGTATGCACAGCTATAATTGAAGAAAACGGAGCTTATAATATTACATTCAGGGAATATCCTCACGATGATGAATGGCTGATTTCAACAAGAGAAAAGGTGAATTCTGCAATTAAAGCCAAATTGTGAAATAATATTTGACTTTTTGTATTTTTGCTATTGAATTTTGCTTTTCGATTTGCTAAAATCAATGTGTATTTGAATTTTGAGGAGTGATTGAATGAAAGCAATTATTAACGGTAAAATCATTCTTAAAGACAGAATTGTCGAAAATAGTGCTCTTATTTTCTCTGATGTAATTGAAGGTGTCGTTTCTGCGGAAAATATACCTGAAGATGCCAAAATTATTGATGCTAATGGAGGATATGTTTCACCGGGCCTTATCGATATGCATATTCACGGCTATCTCGGCAAGGATGTATGTGATGGTGAAGAAGAGAGTATCCGCACTATTTCAAAGGGACTTCTTGCAAATGGTGTTACGGGCTACCTTCCGACGACAATGACCGTTGATATGAAGGTTATTAAAAAAGCTCTTGAGGTCTGCCGTGAACTTAAAGAAGAAAGCAAAACCTGGCAGGGCAGTACAATTCTCGGTTGTCATGCTGAAGGTCCTTTTATAAGCGAAAGCAAAAAAGGTGCTCAGGATGCACGTTACATACTTAAGCCCGATGCTGCTTTTGTAAAGGAGTATGCTGATATTATAAAAACAATTACTCTTGCTCCTGAAACTGATGAAAATGATTTTGCTGCAATCCGTGAAATTTGCCGTGATACGGATGTGGTGGTTTCTATGGGTCATACCTCAGCCGATTATGAAACAGCAATGGCAAGTGTTAATGCAGGCGTTAAGCATGTTACGCATCTTTTCAATGCTATGACACCGTTGCAGCACAGAGCTCCCGGTGTTGTTACCGCGGCTATGAATTCCGATATAAGCTGTGAGCTTATCGTTGACACCTTCCATGTGGATGCAAGTCTTTATGATCTCCTGTATAAGCTCAAGGGCAGAAAGCTCTGCTTTATCACTGACTGCCTTCCGGCAGGCGGACTTCCCGAAGGCGAATATACCCTCGGCGGTCAGAAAATCATCTATAAAGGCATTGTATGCCGCCTTGAAGACGGTACGGTAGCAGGCAGCATTCTCCGCCTTAACAAGGGCGTTTGGAATGTATATACAAACTCTTCAATACCTCTTTATGAATGTGTTAACTGTGCTTCACTCAATGTTGCAACAACACTTGGTATTGAAAAAAATAAGGGCTCCCTTGAAATCGGCAAGGATGCTGATATTATTATTACAGACAATGAATTCAATGTTCAGAAAACCATTATAGGAGGAACAGTTAAATATGAAGCTTAAAGTTAATGCAAAGCTCGACCCTAAATTCCAGCCCCTTTCTCTCGTTGTAAGAGAAATGCGCGAGGCTACAAAGGATAACGGTCAGGATATCATTATTGCAGCTGTAAGAAATGACGAATACACAACAACCTACAATACAAGAATTTTCCCTGAAGGTACAGGTCACGATGAAGAAAATTTCCGCTTTGTTGAGCGTATTGCCAAGTCACTTGTATGGGTTGCCGGTGCATATAAGCTTGTTATTGCCGGTGCTGATGTTGTAGGTAACAGAATCAAGCAGGCATATACTCCTGAAGGTATCCGTGCATTTGATGTAGGTCATATGAAAAAGACCTATGAAAAGGATTTCGAGGTTGAAGTATGTTCTCTCGAGGATGCTCCCGAAGAAAAATCCTCTGCAGCTCCCATCGGCAGACATCTTGACGGTTGCCGTATCGGCTTTGATGCAGGCGGAAGCGACCGTAAGGTAAGTGCTGTTATTGACGGTGAGACTGTATATTCTGAAGAGGTTGTATGGTTCCCAAAGCTTAATTCCGATCCTGAATATCACTATCAGGGAATTCTTGATGCAATGAAAACTGCCGCTTCAAAAATGCCCAGAGTTGATGCTATCGGCGTTTCCTCAGCAGGTATTTATGTTAACAACCGCATTATGGTTGCTTCTCTTTTTATAAAGGTCAGCCAGGAGGATTGCGAAAAGAGAGTTAAGAATATGTATCTTGACATTGCAAAGGAAATCGGTGAAAATATTCCTATTGAGGTTGCAAATGACGGTGACGTTACAGCTCTTGCAGGTGCAATGGATCTTAATGACGATTCAGTTCTCGGTGTTGCTATGGGCACAAGTGAGGCCGGTGGCTACATTGACCCTCAGGGCAACATTACAGGTTGGCTTAACGAGCTCGCTTTCGTTCCTGTTGATTTCTGTGAAGAGTCAATGGTTGACGAATGGTCAGGTGACTATGGTTGCGGTGTTAAGTACTTCTCTCAGGATGCTGTTATCAAGCTTGCTCCTGCTGCAGGTATTGAGCTTGACGAAAGCCTTTCTCCTGCTGAAAAACTTAAGGTTGTTCAGAATCTTATGAAGGAAGGCGATGAAAGAGCAGCTGCAATTTATGATACAATCGGTGCTTACTTCGGCTATGCTATTGCTTATTACACCGAATTTTACGATATCAAGCACGTTATCATTATGGGCAGAGTTACCTCAGGTGAAGGCGGAACAATCCTTCTTGAACGTGCTCAGGAGGTTCTAGACAAGGAATTCCCCGAGCTTTCAGAAAAAATCAAGCTCCATATTCCTGATGAAAACTCACGCCGTGTAGGCCAGTCCGTTGCAGCAGCAAGCTTACCTAAGCTTAAATAATTAACACATAAAAAATCTACCCGTCAGATTTAACCGGCGGGTAGATTTTTTATCAGTTTGTTGAATAATAAACAAAATTTCCAATATTTAGGGGCTTAAGGCGGTATAAGAAACGGAAAAGAGGTTTCTTAAGTCCGTCTTTTTTGAATTCAATATTATTAGTGCAGGTTATCTTGAAATCCTTGGGTGGATTTTTGAAGGTAATTGTCTTTTCTTCACCTTCAAAAAGGCTGAAATAGTTTGTGTCGGGAATTTCGTCACTGTCGATGAAAACATTGTAAGCAAAGGTATTACTCTTTATTGTAAGCTTATTATCATCAAGCTTTGTTGAAAAGGTTGCTTTTTCAAGTTCAAGTGCCGTAGGAACAGTGAATATCTCTGTAATTGCCTCGTTAAGAAAGCGAAGCTGAAGAATGCTTCTCTTTTTAACTTCAAGCTCATCAATAATTTTATAACTGTTGGGTTTAAGTGAGATATCATATTCCTTGGTAATATCAGGATTTTGTAATTTTGCAGTAAGACGGAAATTAACTTCACTGAGGGTGTCATTATGGGCGAAGATAATTGCTTTACCTTTTTCTTTTTTACAGCTTACGGTAACGGGTGCGAAAAATTCTCTTGACTTATATTGCAGTGCCTTTGGTACGCCCTCAAAGTCAACCGATGACCAGCTCGGACAATTCCATACATCGTTATATTGCCAGAAAAGTGAACCGTTACAGCGACCTTTATTCTGTCTGAAATGTATTGTTGCATTTTTAATACATTCTGACTGCACAATACCTGTAAGGTACGGTAAATCCTCAAAATGCTTTGGAAAATTAAACATCTCTGTTAAATAGAAGAGCATTTTTTCGTTGCCGCCTATACATTTCTGATGACGGTTGAAAGCGGCAGAATTAATATCATACTCTTCTTTCGGTGCAAAGGTTTTAATTGCTTTCATCGAGGGGAGAGACTCAAGACCGAATTCAGAAAGAAATCTTGAATATCTTGTTGCATAATAGTCAAGCTTTTTAAGTCCGTGCCATACATTCCACATATGGGTATCACCGTCATTGTCACTTGAGCAATCCTTGAAGCACTCTGTTCCTATAGGTGATGTTGGAATATATGAAATATCCGTCATATCCTTTATAAAATCAGGAAGAGTGTGGTAATAAAATTCTTCGTAGGATTTCATAAGTTTGGTTGTTTTTGGCATAAATGAGAACATAGTTTCGATTTCGTTGTTGCCGCACCAGAGTGCAAGCGAAGGATGGGTAGTCATTCTTTCAACATTTGCCTTTACTTCCTCTAATACATTAGCGCTGAACTTTTCATCGTAGAAGGGATAAAGCTGGCAGGCGAAACAGAAGTCCTGCCATATAAGGATACCTCTTTCGTCGCACTGATTCAGGAGGTAATCGTCAGCATAACTACCACCGCCCCATACTCTAATCATATTGAAATTGGATTTTTGTGCCATATCAAGGTAATAGTCAACAGTGCTATGATCACTGTCCTCATAAATTGCAGAGAAGGGAATAAGATTAGCACCTTTTGCGAAGATTTTTTCTCCGTTGAGAACGAAACAGAAGTTGCTTCCGTACTCATCCGGGCTTCTATCAAGATAAATGCTTCTCAAACCAATTTTCTTTTCTTTTTTATCCTCGGAATTTTCAAAAACTACTGTGTAAAGTGGTTGAATATCCTTGCCTGAAAGCTCTTTTGTGTACCATAATTCAGGATTTTCGACGGTTAATGTGCCGTCAGAATTAAATTCTGTTTCAGCTCCGTCAGGAGAAATAAGATAAATTTTGTCTACGTTATCTGCAGTAGCTTTGATAAATGATTTTTCTTTTGTTGTATTCTGAGTGATTTTTATGTTTTCTATTCTTCTGTTATAGAATTGAAGCTCAATTTTATTGAGAATACCGCAGTAGGGGACACACGGACCCCAGTCCCAGCCAAAGTGGCAACCGGGTTTTCTTATGTAAGGTATGCCGTCGATTCCGTTTGAATTTTTAGGCAGAGGATTTTTCTTCTGCAGTGCAGTGATATAGTTTACTGCAGAGTCAAAATGGAACATTATTTTATTTTCGCCTTCATGAAGAAACTCTTTAATGTCTCTGTCAACGGGAATATATGCATTTTCGCTTCTGAAAGCTTCCTTGCCGTTGATAAAACATGTGCAGAGAGTGTCAAGCGATGTTGCACAGAGGCTGATGTGTTCTGATTTCAGTTCATCTGCAGTAATAGTAAAGTTTCTGCTGAATTCGTAGTCCTTGCTGCCGGTTTCAATACCTTCTTTTTCATCACCTGAAATAAGAGGATTTTTAATAGCACCAAGTCGTATAAGATTGCCGAAATCGGTGCCGGGAATAATGGCATCATACACTTTTCCGTCCGCGCAGTTTTTCAGTTCCCAGCTTCCGCTCAGATTTAAAGTTTTCATAGTGTTCTCCTTTATATTTTTGTTCTCAATCCTTTTGGATAGTGATTTTTTGCTCTTCCTGAAACTACCTTTACACCGCCTATACTGCATCCGTCAACGGTTACAATTGCCCATCCGTTTTCGCAGTCAGTCTCAAATTCTTCACCATGAAGATATTTCTTGATTTCATTGCTATCTGCATTAAGCTCAATCTTACGCTTGAACAAATAACCCATAGCCATAAAAAATTGGTGATGAGGTTGAATGTAATTTTTACGGATTTCTCCTATTGTTACACCACAGGAAAATGCAGTACCTTTTTTTATTTCAAAATCAGGTGTAAAATAAACAGGATTTCCGTTATACATAAGAACGTTTTCCTTGTTATATTCAGTCAGTACCCTATCGAGAAAATCATAAACTGATTTATCAATTTTCTCTGTATTTTTATTTGCAGGTCTGACATCTTCTTCAGGGAGGAGTGTATTATGCAGAACTGCCATAAATTGTCCTTCCCCTTTAGATTTATGCGGATAAAAGCGCCTTGCAAGGTGTATGTTTTTAGTTTTGCACCCTTCAAAACAAATACCGTCGCAGGTATTATCTGTTACTTCCTTTTTAACAGGAACAATTTCAAATTCACTGTGTTCTTTAAGGAAATTGTCAACAGTCATCTCATTTTCTTCCAAAGAGAAGGTACAGGTTGCATATATTATGTAGCCTCCATTTTTTAGTAGCTTTGCGGCGTTATTCAGTATCAGTTTCTGTCTTTCGGCACAACGTAAAACATTTTCTTCGCTCCACTCGTCAATTGCAATATCATCCTTGCGGAACATACCTTCGCCTGAGCAAGGTGCGTCAACCATAATAAGGTCGAAGCAGCAAGGGAAAACTCTGGTTAGTTTATCTGTATCCATACAGGTTGTTACGACGTTTTTCAGGCCTAATCTTTCAATATTACCTGTGAGAATTTTGCACCTTGAAGGTATAATTTCATTTGAAACAAGAATACCTTTTTCTCCGAGTTTGTTTTTTAGTTGTGTACTTTTTCCGCCGGGGGCAGCACACATATCAAGAATTTTCCATTCGGGCTTGATTTCTATACATTCTGCAGGAGCCATAGCACCAGGCTCCTGAACATAGATCATTCCTGCGTGGTGATATGGGTGATTCCCGATTTTTTCATCTTTAAGGTAGTATCCGTTTTCAATATAGGGAATCTTTTCCGTGGAAAAGCAGTTGATTTTTTCAAATTCAGAGAGATTTATTTTATCTGTATTTACACGAAAGGCTCTTACGGGAGGATCGTTAAGAGTGTCAATATAACTTTGGAAATCCTCTTTTAAAAGATATTTCATTCTGTTCAAATATTGTTCAGGTAACTGTTTCATTTTAGTTTTCCTCAATTTCAATATTAAGCATACACATTCCTAATGCTGTTATCGCAGCAGTTTCTGTACGTAGTATTCTTCTGCCGAGCGAAATGGTTTTACATCCGCAAGCGAGTGCTTCAGCAATTTCAGCTTCATCAAATCCGCCCTCAGGACCTATAAGAATACCTACGGACATTCCTTTTTTTATAGAAGAAAGGACATCCTTTGTTGCTTTCATGCCGTTCTTATTTTCATAAGGTACAATAAATAAGTCGAGTTCTTCGGCTTGCTTCATAACATCCTTAAATGTTGTTACATTTCTGACTTCTGGAATTATATTTCTTTTGCTCTGTTTTGCTGCCGCTTCAGAAATAGCCTGCCAACGAGCAATTTTGCTTTTTTTCTTTTTCTCTTCAAGTTTAACAACACAGTTGCGCATTTCTGTGGGTATTACTGCAAATGCGCCAAGCTCAACAGCCTTTTGGATTATAAGCTCCATTTTATCGGACTTTGGCAGGCCTTGATAAAGATAAAGTTTTACAGGTAACTCAGTATCATTATAATTTTCTTCAATAATTTCAGCCTTAACAGATTCTTCGCTGATTTCTGTAAGTACACATAAATCGCTTTTTCCGTTAAAGCTTACAAGAAATTTGTCTCCTTTTATCATACGAAGTACATTTACAATATGGTTTCTGTCCGGGTTGGGAATATAGTAACATCTGTCACCGCTATTTTCGGCTTCAACAAAAAAATTAAACATTTTTTCACTCCGTTTAAGGTTTATTATCTATTATAACAAATATATTGTATATTTACAACTCATTGATATAAAATTAGATGTTGTGACGCATAATTTATTTAACTTTAAAGAAAATATTAAAAATGTAGCCTTATCTTGATAACTGAAAAAAAGTGTGATATTATATATAAAGAGATTTTTTGGAAAGGACGGAGTTTCCTATGAATAAGAAAATTAAGGCAATTTTATCTTTGCTTCTTGTTATGCTTACTTTTTTAACTGTCAGCGTTCCTGCTTTTTCCGCTGCAGCTGCATACGAAAACGATTTGCCTATTGTATATCTTCGAGGAAGAGGTCAGTATATCTATGATAAAAACGGAAAAAGAATAGCTCCGTTCGGCTTTGAGCCGGAAGATAAAATTATGGAGCAGGCTGACAGGCTTCTTGCCGCCTTCAGCAGCAGCCTTCTGATGAAGGATTGGGATATTTACTGTGATGAGCTTGTAAGTGTTGTCGGTTCAATATATAAAGAGATAGCTCTTGATAATAACGGTGAAGCTTCAGACGGCAGCTATCCTGCAGCTAACTCAAAGCCTAAGGTAAAAACCGGCGATTATAAACTCAACGACTATGTATTTAACTATGATGACCGTCTCAGCCCGTGGGAAACCGCACCTAAGCTCAGAGCATATATTAATGAGGTTCTTGCAGCTACGGGTAAGAATAAGGTTCAGCTTGTATCGCGTTGTCTCGGTTCGAACTTTGCCTCTGCATATCTCGTAAGGTATAAAAAGGAAGCTAAATCTAAAATTGATACTTGTGTTCTTTATGTTCCTACCGTTAAAGGTACTTTAGTTGCAAGTGAGGCGTTCAGCGGTGAGATTAAAATTGATGCGGATGCAATTAACAACTATGTAAATGAATATATGGATGATACCGAGCTGTCAGACCTTCTTAAGGCAGTTGTTTCCGTAACATATTCAATGAGTATGCTCAGCCTTGGTACTAATGCCGTAACTTCAGTTTATGATCAGATTGCCGACAGAGTTGTGCCTGAGTTGGTTCTTGCTACCTACGGTACTATGCCTTCTTATTGGAGTCTTGTTAATGAAGAGCATTTTCAAAAGGCGAGGGATTTGATCTTTTCCGGCAAGGAAGACGAGTATGCAGGTCTTATTGATAAAATTGAAACAAATCACAATAAAGTGATGAACGGTATTGATAACACTCTGATAGAACTTAAAAACAGTGGTGTTAAAATGATGATTATTGCAAAATACAATAAAGCACTGCCTCCGTTGTTTGAAAGCAGCAGTATTCAGGCTGACGGACTTGCGGAGCTTTCAAGTCTTTCCTTCGGTGCAACTGCAGCAGATATGGGTAAAACTCTTTCAAAGTCATATCTTGATGAGGTGCAACTTAGCGGCTGCATTGATTATGTTTCAGATGACCTTGTAATAGATGCTTCAACCGGTCTTTTTCCTGATTATACTTGGTATATCAAGGATTCACTGCACAGTGATTTCCCGACGAGTATTGATAAGCTGATTTATAGTGTTCTCCATTCTAAAAAACAGATAACAATACACGATGAAACAAAATATCCTCAGTTTTTACAGTACAACAGCGATGACACCCTCACTCCTGTTAAAGCAGCAAAGCCGGGAGACGGCGGTAGTAGCAGTGATGGAGGCGGATTAAGTGGTATAACAAATATTTTTAGTGTAATCACTAACCTTTTCAATAGAATAATTCAGATAATTAAATCTCTTTTAGGGATTAAATAAAGGTGGTTAATATGTCTTATATTGAAGTGTTTGATGAAAACTATAGCGATGAAGTTCTGGATGAAAAAGAAATGCCTGTTCTTGTTGACTTCTGGGCTCCCTGGTGTCAGCCTTGTCAGATGCTCGCTCCTGTAATTGACGAAATTGCTGATGAGCTTGACGGCACTGTAAAGGTATGTAAGCTTAACTGTGACGAAGCCGGTGATAAAGCTATGGAAAACGGTGTAATGTCAATTCCATGCCTGATTCTTTTTGTGGCAGGAGAAGAAAGGGACAGATTGGTAGGACTTCATTCAAAGGATGAGGTTATAGCTTTTATTGAAAGAAACAAATAATAAATCAAGGACTCAGGTTGATGATTACCTGAGTCCTTATTATGTTATTTTACTGCATAATCAAAAATTCTCTGTGTGCTTTTACCGTCACAGGCAGACATGAATTTCCGCTTGAAAGATATTACTTTATCTTTATTAAATTCTTTTTCTGCAGTTAAAATGGCTTTGGCAAGATCTTCTGTGTTTTTTACAATGACTCCTGGAACAAAGTCGTTATAGTCGTAGTAAAAGCTTCTGTCATTTTCATACTCATTAAGGTCGTAGGCGTAGAAAATCATCGGTTTTTCTAAAAGCGAATATTCAAAAATGAGTGATGAATAGTCTGAAATAAGGATATCTGAAAAACAAAGTGCAGAGGAAATACTGAATTCATTAGAAATGTTATAAACAAATCCGTTCATTTCTTCACTGATATCATCTGTATTTATTTTATTAGCAAGATGGGGATGAAATTTACAAAGAAGTGCAAAATTATCTCCCAGATATTCTTTGAGCAACGGAAAGTTTATTGCAATCGGATTTTCTGATGATTTAAGATCGTTACCTCTGTAGGTTGGTGCCCAGAGCACTATTTTTTTATTTCTTAGCTCAGGATATTTATTATAAAGCTTATTCTTTTGATTATCTTTGAAAGTATCGTTAAAGAATACGTCTGTTCTCGGTACTCCGAGGGCCTTTACCTTTTTAATATCACTGTCGAAGGCTTCAGCGTACTTATCATTTACAAAATCAGATGAGGTGGTTATGAGCGAATATGTTTTATGAACATTATATTTTTCAAAAAACTCATCTCGTAACCCCCAGCTGCCACTCCTTGTAGAATATCCCCATTTTTTAAATGCACCGCAGCCGTGCCAAATCTGAATAAGCTTTGTTCCTTTTCTCGGATTGTTGGCAAAGCAAGGTAGAAAGTAGTCGCAGACGAAGGTTGCTTTTGACCTTGCGTAGTAATACTGAAACTTTATATCGTTTAGAATTTTCTTCAGCTCATTTTTATAAATAACATCACTTGTGTTAGGTGATTTGAAAATAAAACGGATATTATATCCTTGCTCTTTTGAGTATTCTGTAAGGCTTTTGTATTCTTCCGGAACTGATATATCGTTAGAGGCTACGAAGAGTACAGAGTTTTGCTTTACCGGCAGCAGAGAAAAAAATGTATAAAGCACTTTCCATAGTGTGAAAAGAAAGCTGTTAAGTCTGTTGCGATATTTTTCTTTTGCAAGGTATTTTTTATAATGATTATTAAGCTTTGTTTTTATTTTGCTTTTCACAAACACACCTCCTTAGTTTTTCATTATATATTATCTTATTTGTTTTTTCAAGATGTACGAAAAAAGGACCTTCCGTAAGGAAAGTCCTATATCGCAAATTTCATTTGATCAGATGGCACGAGTAACCTTACCTGAACGTAAGCAACGAGTGCAAGCATAAACTCTCTTAGGTGAGCCGTTTACGATAGCCTTTACACGCTTTACATTGGGCTTCCAAGTTCTGTTTGAACGTCTGTGTGAGTGAGAAACTTTGATGCCGAAGGATACATCCTTACCGCAATATTCACATTTTGCCATGTGTCGCACCTCCTTAGAAATATAAATAAACTACATAAGCATTTGATATAATAGCAGAAAGATTATAAAATTGCAAGTGTTTTTTCAAAAAAAATATATTTATTTTTATTTGTGGCTGATTATGTCGGATTACAATGTATTGACATTGTAGAAAAATTATCTTATAATCACATTAACGATATTTATAAAGGAGAATTAATAATGAAAAATACATTAAAAAAGCTGATTGCTGTCATCCTTGCATTAACAGTGATTTCCGGATGTTTTGTTTTCAGCTCGTCTGCGGTTAACAGTGAATATCTTACATATACCGTTAAGGAGGACGGAACGGCAGAGTTAAAAAAATGCAGCACAAAGGCGGAGGGTGCTGTTGTTGTACCTTCTGTTGTAATAATCAAGAAAAAGTCATATGATGTGACATCGATAGGTGATTCAGCTTTTGAAAAATGCAGCAAGGTTACCTCAGTTTCTGTTTCTGAAGGGATAAAATCAATCGGTGCCCGTGCATTTGCTGACTGTACTGCGCTTACAGATGTTTATGTACCTCAGACTCTTTCTCTTTGTCAGTATAATGCTTTTCGGGTTGTGATAAAATTACGGTCCACTGCTATTCATCAAATTATCAATTTTTTACCGTTTACGGTATTAATACTAATATCAGTATTAAGCTCATTGACGGTGAGGAATCTGACAGTGAGGGCTCAGGATTGAGCGGAACAATTGTTGATCTTATCAGAGGCATAATTCTTGCTATTCTTAATATCTTTCTTAAGATGTTTAAATAAGTGAATATTTCCCGGTTATTTAATTAAAATAGCCGGGTACATTTTTTTGGACTTTGAATTTTAAAAAAGTGTTGATTTTTTTATTTTTATATTGTATAATACACTCAACGAACATTTGTACGACAAACGGAGGAATTAAATATGGCAGATAAAAACAGTGCACTCAATGCGGCTCTTGCTCAGATTGAAAAGCAGTACGGTAAAGGTGCAGTTATGCGTTTGGGTCAGAATACGGAAATGAATGTTGAAGCAATTTCAACAGGCTCGATCGGTCTTGATGTTGCAACCGGTATCGGCGGACTTCCTAAAGGAAGAATTGTTGAAATTTACGGTCCTGAGTCATCGGGTAAAACCACTCTTGCTCTCCACTGTATTGCCCAGACACAGAAAGCGGGCGGTGAAGCAGCATTTATTGACGCTGAACATGCTCTTGATCCCGTATATGCGAGAGGTCTCGGCGTTGATGTGGATTCACTCCTTGTTTCTCAGCCTGATAACGGCGAGGATGCACTTTCAATTACTGAAGCACTTGCACGTTCAGGTGCATTGGATATTATTGTTGTTGACTCAGTTGCAGCTCTTGTTCCCAGAGCAGAAATTGAAGGTGAAATGGGTGACAGTCATGTTGGCCTTCATGCCAGACTGATGTCACAGGCACTTCGTAAGCTTACAAGTGTTATAGCAAAGTCAAATACTCTTGTTATCTTTATTAATCAGCTCCGTGAAAAGGTTGGTGTAATGTACGGTAACCCTGAGGTTACAACGGGCGGACGTGCACTTAAGTTCTATTCCTCAATCAGAATTGATGTAAGAAAAATTGAGCAGCTCAAAGCACCCGGAAATGAATTTATCGGTGCAAGAACAAGAGCTAAAATTGTTAAAAATAAGGTTTCACCTCCGTTTAAAGAGGCTGAATTTGATATTATGTACGGCACAGGAATTTCAAAGGTCGGAGAGATTGTTGACCTTGGTGTTAAGTTTGATATTATCAATAAAAGCGGTGCTTGGTTTTCTTACGGTGAAACAAGACTTGGTCAGGGCAGAGATAATGTTAAAGCTCTTTTCCTTCGTGAGCCTAATCTTGCCGCTGAGGTTGAAGAAAAAATCCGTCAGCATATGAATAATATGAAAAAGGGAATTACTGACGACAAGA
Source organism: Acutalibacteraceae bacterium (assembly GCA_036311065.1). Classification (GTDB taxonomy): domain Bacteria; phylum Bacillota; class Clostridia; order Oscillospirales; family Acutalibacteraceae; genus UBA6857. The sequence continues at coordinate 15,531 of JAXJQQ010000126.1, forward strand.
AGGATGAAAAAGAAGGTGTTATAACACCTGTAGCACCCAGAAGAAGCTCAGGCAATGTAAGGGCAAGAATTGACATTGCCGTTGATGATGACGAATAATGATACTTACATATAAAAAAGGTAAGGGTGACAAGATGCACCTTCTTATTGACGGAGAATATTTTACAACTGTTGATGAAATGTATTTTGCTTCCCTTTACCTTAAAGACGGACAGGAAATTGACGAGGACACGCTTCGTGATATCAAAAACATTACCGATATACGCAGAGCCTATAATTATGCTGTATCCCTTCTTTCCGGAAGGGATCACAGCTATTCAGAGCTAATGGGTAAGCTTAAGGCTAAAGGATTTAAAGACTGTGCCAAAGAAGCTCTTTTAAAGCTTCAGGCGCAGGGTTATATAGATGATGAGCGTTTTGCTGATATGTATGTACGTGAGCTGATAACCTTGAAAAAATACGGAAAAAAGCGTATTGAGCAGGAGCTTTATAGAAAAGGTGTTGATCGCGATATTATCAAAGAAGTGATTGAAAATGCCGAATTTCCTGAAGACAGACTTACTGATATAATAAGAAAAAAGTATCTGAGATATCTTACCGACGAAAAGGGTATGCGCAAAACTGTTAATGCTCTTTTGCGTCTTGGTTATTCTTACAGTGAAATACGTGATGCTCTTGCAGAAATAAATGACTTAGAGGTAACAGATGAATAAAATTGCAATGATTGGCTTAGGCTGTCCTAAAAATCAGGTTGACGGAGAAATGCTCCTTTCAACTTTAAAGGCGGACGGTTTTGAAATAACAGGAGAAATTGAAGGTGCAGATGTTGTTATTGTTAATACCTGCGGCTTTATTAATGATGCTAAAAAAGAAGCAATTGATACAATATTATATGTTGCAGAACTCAAGGATCAGGGTGTTGTTGGTGCACTTGTTGTAACAGGCTGCCTTGCCGAAAGATATAAGGATGAAATTTCCGTGGAAATTCCTGAGGTTGATGCTGTTGTTGGTATCGGTGCCAACGGAGATATTGCAAAAATCTGCCGTGAGGTTATAAAGGGTAACAAGGTTAATTCCTTTCCGTCAAAATACTGCCTGAGCCTTGAAGGCGACAGAATTCTCACAACGCCATCACATTATGCTTATCTTAAAATTGCAGAAGGCTGTTCAAACTGCTGTACCTACTGTGCAATACCTTCTATAAGAGGAAAATTCAGAAGCCGTGAAATTGAAAATATTATAGCAGAAGCAAAATCCCTTGCCGAAAACGGCATAAAGGAGATTATTGTTGTAGCTCAGGATACTACACGCTACGGTATTGATCTGTACGGTGAGCTCATGCTTGCAAAGCTATTAAAGGAGCTTTGCAGGATTGACGGGATTGAGTGGATAAGAATTCTTTACTGCTATCCTGAAAGTATAACTGATGAGCTTATTGATACAATTGCTTTTGAGGATAAAATATGTAAATATATTGATATACCCTTACAGCACTGTGATGGTGATGTGCTTAAAAAAATGAACCGTAAAGGTGACAGAGAAAGCCTTACAGTGCTTATAAGTAAGCTAAGAGATAAAATTCCCGGAATAGTTATCAGAACAACCTTTATTGTTGGTTTTCCGGGTGAAACTGAGGAGGATTTTGAAAGCCTTTCTGAATTTGCAGAGGAAATGCAGTTTGACCGCTACGGATGTTTTGCTTATTCACCTGAGGAGGGCACATTTGCAGCTGAAATGGAAAATCAGATAGATGATGATGTAAAGAATGAAAGAGCAAGTATTATAAATGCTCAGCAGCAGCGAATTTTTGAAGATAAGCTTGAAGCAATGACTGCTGAGAGATTAACTGTTATAGTTGACGGTTTTGATGAGGATGAAATGCTTTATTTTGGCAGAAGCTATATGGACGCACCGGAAATTGACACCGTTGTTATTATTTCAAGTGAAGAAGAGCTTATGCCGGGTCAGTTTTTAACAGGTACTGTTAAAGGTAGCCTTAACGGTGAACTTATTGTTGAAGCAGATGTTACACCTGTTGACGAGCTTTAAAAGTTTAATTAAGAGGGGATAATATGATATACCTCAGCACCTTTCATTTTCCTTCTCAAGATGAGGATGAAAGCTATTTTTTCGGTTTTAATCCCAAGAATATGCGCAATTGCTACACAACAAAATATCCCTTTGAAATGTTCCGTTACAGAGGCTTGCCGAATGAGTTTGAGTTTGACGACATAACAATTATCTGCGGAAATAACGGTAGCGGTAAAAGTACAATTCTGAATGTAATTGCAGAAAAGCTGCAGCTTAAACGGAATTCACCTTTTAACAGAAGTGACTTTTTTGAAGATTATGTTGACCTTTGTGACTTTACACTTGACAGAACATTATCCTGCAACAGCAGAGTGATTACAAGTGATGATGTTTTTGACCGTGTGCTTGATATACGCCGGGTAAATAACGGCATTGACTCCAAAAGGGAGGATTTGCTTCGTGAGTGGCTTGACAGTAACAGTGATAGTGCTGATACAACTCTGCACGGTCTTGATGATTACGAGCGTTGTAAAAAGGTTGCTGATGCAAGAAACAAAAATAAAAGCCAATCACAATTTTTGCGTTCAAGGCTTATAAGAAATGTTCAGGAGCGATCCAACGGAGAAAGCTCTTTATCGCTGTTTGTTGACAGTATAGTTGATGATGCTTTGTATCTTCTCGACGAGCCTGAAAACAGTCTTTCACCCGCAAATCAGCTTGAACTTAAATATTTTATTGAGGACTGTGTAAGATATCACGGCTGTCAGTTTATTATTTCAACCCATTCACCGTTCTTGCTGTCACTTAAAGGTGCAAAAATATATGATATTGATTCTAACCCTGTAAGAAGATGCAAATGGACACAGCTTGACTGCGTAAGGGTATACAGAGATTTCTTTAATGAAAACGATTATGCATTTTGAATTTGCGATGAAAGGTTGATTTCAATGAGTAAAAACAAAAAAATAATTATATCTCTTATTGTTGTTGCAGCTGTTATTATTTTAATTCCTTTTGCTATTTATGTAGCTGATATGTCCTTGGTTTATATGACTCACATAGCAAATGTTACATCAAAACCAGATACATCTGAGTGGGTGTTGGAAAATGATAAGTATAAGGTTGTGCCTGTTATAGACGAAGAAAGTATAACTTTTTATGTTGAAGATAAAAGCGGTAAATTGGTTTTTGAACCTGGACAAGGTTGGCGTGACTGGGATTTTAAATATATTAACATTGATGAAAACAGTGTTATTACCGCTTTGAGCGGTGATACGGGCGAATATATTTACAAACTTAATAAAGAGGGTTTATTTTATTTAGCTTCACCTGTTTATTGATTGAGCAATAAACTGTTGACAAATTTATTTTTCGTGTGTATAATATACTAAACAAATATTTAAATGTGTTTAAAGGGAGAAGTAATCGCCTTCCCTTCATCTCAGAGAGGAACAGTCAGGTGAAAGTGTTCCGTTGAAGAAGCGACGAAATGCACCCGTCAGCACCCAAGGGGAATTACAGTATCCGAGGGCGTAAACCGGCGTTAACGGAAAGGCTATTTTAAGGTAGCTGAGTTATAAGTCAGAGTGGAACCGCGTATTTTAACGCCTCTGTACCGAATTTTTTTCGGCACAGGGGTTTATTTTTTTATTTTTAGGTGATAATATATGTTTGAAAGAATGAAAGAAGATTTGCAGTGTGTTAAGGACAGAGACCCTGCCGCACGCTCAAATGTTGAAATAATGTTACTTTATCCGGGTTATAAGGCAGTCAGAGCATACAGGAGGGCACATTTTTTTCATAAAAGAAAAATGTTCTTTCTTGCTCGTGCTATTTCACAGTCTGCTGCAAGAAAAACGAACATTGAAATTCATCCCGGTGCTCAGATTGGAAGACGCTTTTTTATTGACCACGGAACGGGTGTTGTAATAGGTGAAACTGCAGTTATAGGTGATGATTGCACCATTTATCAGGGGGTAACACTCGGCGGTACCGGTAAGGACCACGGCAAAAGACATCCCACACTCGGTAACAACGTTCTCATCGGTGCAGGTGCCAAGGTGCTCGGTCCCTTTAAAATCGGTGACAATTCCAATGTTGCTGCAGGCTCCGTTGTACTTTCTGCTATACCTGAAAACTGCACAGCTGTCGGCTCACCTGCAAGAGTCGTTAAACAGAACGGAAGAAGAGTTGACAGGCTTGACCATATTCATACGCCTGACCCTGTTGCACAGGAAATTTGTGTATTAAAATCCAAAATAGAAAAACTTGAAAAGCATATAAAAGAACTGGAGGAAACAAAATGAAAATTTTCAACACACTCACAAGATCAAAGCAGGACCTGATTCCCCTTAAGGAGGGTGAATTCAAAATTTATGCTTGCGGCCCTACCGTTTACAATTTTATCCATATCGGTAACGCAAGACCTCTTTGTGTTTTTGATGTTATGCGCCGTTACCTTGAATACAGAGGCAATAAGGTTAATTTTGTTCAGAATTTCACTGATATCGACGATAAAATCATCCGTCGTGCTAATGAAGAGGGCGTAACCTTTAAGGATATTTCCGAAAAGTATATAGAGGAGTTCTGGGTTGACGCAAAGGGTATGAACATCCGTGAAGCTACAACACATCCTAAGGCAACAGAAAATATCGGTGAAATCATTGATATCGTATCATCACTTATTGAAAAAGGTTATGCTTATGAGGTTAACGGTGACGTTTATTTCAGCACAAAGAAGTTTGATGAATACGGCAAGCTTTCGCATCAGCCTCTTGAAGACCTTGAGGCAGGTGCAAGAATCAATGTCGGCGATGTTAAGAAGGAGCCTATGGACTTTGCTCTCTGGAAGAGCGCAAAGCCCGGTGAGCCCTATTGGGAATCACCCTGGGGACACGGCAGACCCGGTTGGCATATTGAATGCTCCGCTATGGTAAGACGCTACCTTGGTGAAACAATTGATATTCACTGCGGCGGTCAGGACCTTATCTTCCCTCACCATGAAAACGAAATTGCTCAGAGCGAGTGCTGCAACGGTGCACCCTTTGCAAAATATTGGATGCATAACGGCTTTATTACAGTTGATAAAGTTAAGATGTCAAAGTCACTCGGAAACTTCTTCACAGTACGTGATGTTGCTCAGCAGTACGGCTACGAGCCCATTCGTTACCTTATGATTTCCTGTCAGTACAGAAGTCCCATCAACTACAGCTTTGATGCTATTGCTCAGTGCAAGGCTTCACTTGAAAGACTTTACACCTGCCGTGACAATATGGATTTTGCACTTAAAAATTCAGTTGATGAAGCAGGGGAGAAGGATGCTGAAATCATTGCCCTTATCGATGGCAAAAAGAATAAGTTCATTGAGGCTATGGAGGACGACCTTAATACAGGTGAAGCTCTTGGTGCAGTGTTTGAACTTGTTAAGGATATCAACCTCAATGTAAATGACGGTGTTCAGTCAAAGGCTCTTGTAGAATATGCTATTAAAGTGTTTGATGAGCTTATGGATGTCCTTGGTCTTCTTTATAACCGTAAGGCAGGTTCAAGCCTTGATGATGAAATAGAGGCTCTTATTGCTGCCAGAAACGAAGCAAGAAAAAATAAGAACTGGGCTGAGGCTGACCGTATCCGTGATGAGCTCAAGGCACAGGGTATAGTTCTCGAGGATACTCCTCAGGGCGTTAAGTGGCACAGAGCTTAAAGCAGTCAGATAATGGGAGTGACAGTGTGTCTCTCCCATTGATATTCTGTTCGAATTAATTATTCTTTACAGAGGGATGATAATATGAACGATAAGACAGATCCCATTGCTGTTGTTGATTCAGGTATGGGTGGCATAACGGTGCTCAGAAAGCTGCACCGTATTATGCCGAATGAAAATTATATATATTTTGGTGATTCGGCCAATTCACCCTACGGCACAAAAACAAAGGAAGAAATTAAAAATCTTACTGTTGATGCTGTTGAAATGCTTATGAAAAGGGGTGCGAAAAGCGTAGTAATTGCCTGTAATACTGCAACAAGTGCGGCGGCGGCGTATCTTCGCGAAAAGTATCCTGATTATCCTTTTGTCGGTCTTGAGCCGGCAATAAAGCCTGCAGCGTTATCCGGTCAGTGGCCGAGAGTTCTTGTTCTTGCAACACCTCTTACGCTTAAAGAAGATAAGTTCAACAAGCTTATGGCACGCTTTGAGAATGAGGCTGAATTTATTAAGCTTCCCGCTCCTGAACTGGTTGGCTTTGTTGAAAGCTGTAATTTAGACTCACCTGAGGAAATCGAATACCTTGAAAAAATTCTTGCACCTTATTCTGATAACAGGGTTGATGCAGTTGTTTTGGGTTGTACACATTTCCCTTACGCAAGAAGACAAATTCAGCGTATCTTAGGAGATGAAGTTCTTGTTTTTGATGGCTCACTTGGAGCGGCAAGACAGTGCCAGAGATTGCTTGAAGCAAGAAACCTTATTAATGATAGTGCGTCAGAAGGAACAATTCTTTTTGAAAACAGCGATGAAAGTAAAATTGAAAAATGTAAATTTATGTTTAACTATAAAGGTTGATTAAATGAGTATACAGGACGAATTAAAGGTATATCTTTTATCTCAGGGTGCTACGGATGTTGGCTTCTGTCGTATCTTTGACGGAGATTTTTGTGAGTGTAATTACGGTATAAGCGTTGTTGTGCACCTTTCAGATGCGATAGTTGATGAAATTAATGAGGAGCCAACCCACACATATTTCAACCACTATCGTTCAGTAAATGCATTTATTGACTCGTTGCTTTTGAAAGCGGGTTTGTTTCTTGATAAGAAGGGATATAAATATATTACTGTTGCCGCTTCTCAGAGTATCAATAAAGACGGATGGCATTATAAAGGCCGTTACTCCCATAAAAAGGTTGCTGCTTTGTCAGGGCTCGGTACTATAGGTAAAAGCTCAATGTTTCTTCATAAAAAATACGGTGCAAATGTCAGACTTGGTTCAGTTTTTACTAATTGTGAGTTTGATGTAAGCTATATTGAGCCTGTATCCCTTTGTAAAGGCTGTAACATTTGCGTTGATGCTTGTCCGTCCGGCGCTATAAAAGGCAGAGAATGGTCAGTTGACTGCAGTCGTGAGGATATGTTTGACCCGGAAAAATGCAGTAATTATATGAAAAACAAATTCAAGCATATCGGAAGGGGAGCTGTCTGCGGAATTTGTATGAAGGTATGTCCTTACGGAAAAATAAAATAAATTCGGAGGCTTTTATGGAAAAAATAGCTATTGTAACGGGAGGTAATTCCGGTATCGGTGCTGAAACTGCAAAAGCTCTTTTTGAATGCGGCTGTAAAGTTTATGAATTCAGCCGTAGGAATATTAAAACGGAAAATATCATACATATTACTTGTGATGTAACTGATGAGTCTGCTGTTGGAAGGGCTGTATACGAAGTTATAGATAAAGAAGGCAGAGTTGATATTCTTGTTAACTGTGCAGGCTTCGGTATTTCAGGTGCTGTTGAATTTACAAGTCTTGAAAGTGCCAAAAGGCAGTTTGATGTTAATTTCTTCGGTACTGTAAATGCAACAAAAGCAGTTCTTCAGTTTATGCGTAAACATGGTGGCGGCAGAATAGTTAATATCAGCTCGGTTGCTGCTGTAGCACATATCCCTTTTCAGACCTATTATTCCGCTTCGAAGGCGGCGATAGAGTCATATACCTGCGCTCTTTGCAATGAAGTAAAGCCATATGGTGTTACTGTTACAGCAATTCAGCCCGGTGATATCTGCACACCCTTTACACAGGCAAGAAATAAATCCTTTGACGGTGATGATGTTTACGGCGGAAGAATATCCAGAAGCGTTGCAGGTATGGAAAAGGATGAAAAGAAGGGTATGAGCCCTGTTTTTGCAGGAAAATATATTGCTAAGATTTCTCTTAAAAGGAATGTTAAGCCTGTTTATGCAATAGGCGGAACTTATAAAATTCTCACCACTTTGTGTAAAATATTCCCGTCATCCTTCAGAAATTATGTGATTGCTGAATTGTATGCAAAATAAAAAACACCCTTGACATTCTCCGAAGGGTGTTATATAATGTGTAAGCAAAATCAAGCCGGTGTGTTGGAATTGGCAGACGAGGCGGACTCAAAATCCGTTGGTAGCGATACCGTGCGGGTTCGACCCCCGCCACCGGCACCAACAAAAAAGGACCACATTTGTCTTTGACAGATGTGGTCCTTTAATCGTTTGTTTTATTCTGTTGTGTTTAAATATCTTTCTTTAGCTTCTGTAAGCTTTTTTATAAATTTTTTATCTAATTCAGAAAGTTTATAACCGTTTCTGTAAATCAGAACATCCTTATAAATTTTTTCATCAACAGAGGTTCTTATTTCTACAAGTTTATATTTTCTCATTGTATCTTCAGGAATCGGAGATACCCACATGAAAGTATTCGGAACTCTTGACAGTATTTCCATCTGGCTGGCTCTTTCAAAAACGTAGATTCTTTTATCTACAGACTCAGAAAGTTCTGCTTTTTTTACATCAATAAGCGGCATGGAAGGTACATATGGGTCAGCGTGACAAACTTCAATAAACTCTGTAAGATCCTGTGATGTTATGTTGTCCATTCTTGCAAGCGGACTGGTTTCCGAAGCAACAAGCACATAAGAAAATTCTGTGATTGTCTCACTTATAAGTTTTTTATCCTTGAACATAATTTTATAATGCTCATCGAAAGTGGATTTATATCGTACGATACCTAGGTTATAATCTTCTCTGAGAACGTTGTTGATTGCTTTCATTGAGTTGGTTTCTTTATAAAAGTAATCGGCGGGGGAGGCGAGATTAATTTCTTTTGAAAATTCAGTAAAAGCTTCTGCTATATAGCTTGCCCTGGGTACACTGGCTGAAAATTGCTGAACTTTTCTTTTACCGTTAATGTATATATCTTCAACTTGTTCAACCTGAGCGATTATACGACGGGCATATCTTAAAAATTCTTCTCCGTCATCTGTTACCGTGATTCCTTTTGAAGTTCTTTTGAATATTGTTATCCCGATATGTTCTTCAAGTTCTTTTATGGCTCGGCTGAGATTCGGCTGACCCATAAAAAGATTTTCTGCAGCCTTGCTTATTGATTTGGTGTTAGCAATTTCTGTTGCGTATTTCAAATGGAGAATGTTCATTTTAGCCCTCCGAAATAAAGTTTTTGTTTATTATATCATCATAATTTATTATTTTCAATATTACATTAGTTGGAATGTTTGATATTTAAAAAAATAAAAGACATCACAAAGTGATGTCTTTTGGCAGGGGCAGAAGGGCTCGAACCCTCGGCACGCGGTTTTGGAGGATAGTATTCTTTCCTTATTTGATGCGGTTTAGAGGGCTTCAGGGGGGCACATTGGGGGGCACATAGCTTTTACATTTTAGTATTTTATTGTGTTTTTCATACATTCGACTAACCTCCGGTTATGCGGTAGAATGAAGCTACCAAATAACAAGGAGGTTTTATTATGAGCAGAAAAGTAAAAATAAAATTCACGGATTTTGAGTGCAATTTACTTGTCAATGGTATGAATGAATTTCGTAATTTGCTCTTGGCGGAAGGTTTACCCACTGAGGATGTTAATAAGCTATTACTGAAAATTATTGATAAAAGTGAAAGGTAAGGTGTGATCTTATGTCGAGCATTATAGAAGATTTTTATTACGGCAACATAGAGCCGCAGGCACTCTCAACAGAAATCACACCAAGACTCAAAAAGAAGCTGAATGTACTTGTGAAGAAAGAAGAAGAGCTTTCAGCAATGCTCCCCGAAAAGGAAAAAGAGCTGTTTGCAAATTATGTGTGCGCATATAATGAATTTTCAAGTATCAGCATTTCTGACGGTTTTATTTCGGGCTTCCGGCTCGGTGCAAGATTTACATACGATACTTTTATTGAAGCCAAGAAAGGATGACAATTATGGAAAACAAATCAAAGATAACTTATCGACAGGTTGGCGACTATAAAATTCCGAACATTAACCTGCCGTCTGAACAAGCAAATATCATCATTGGCAAATGGGGTATGCTACACAAAAACTACCTTGAACATAACAAGCGAGGTATATTTATGCTAATGGTAACCAAATGCACCCTTTGGCCTTATCTTGCAGATATTGACCGTCAGGCAAATGAAATGTACGACCTTTTGATTGAACAGATGAAAGAGGCGGAAGGTGTTACAGAAAAACTAAAAGAAGAAAATCAGATGGAGTGGGTGCAGAGAATGAGCAATATTCAGCAAAAGGCAAGAGAGATTGTTTGCAATGAATTGATTTATAAATAACAACAGAAGTGGCAGGGATGACTCTGCCACTTCGTTTGTATAAATCTGTTAGTTCTTTGGCTTTCTGATACGGTTTAACTGCTTGTTGATTTTAAGTAGCTCTTCCTTTGTAAAGTAAACATTACGCATCCCGAGCATACCTGTGAAACGAAGCACGGTGAAATTACCTATCATATTCATTACGCCACTGTTCATTTCGGGATTCTTCGCTTTTTTCTTTTTCTTCTGTTTGTCCTTATCCTTGGACTGAGGCTGACCCTGACTCATTTTTTTAGCAAGAGTCATAAACAGACCTGCGAACCACAGCTTACCGCGGAATGTCTTTATAATGTCGCCGAGCTTATCATTGAGAGAGAAGCGTCCTTCAATTTCAACAATATCAAACCAGTTAAGAACTGCACCCTGCTCACGAAGAATATAGTCGGGATTCATTTTCTCAACCTTACGGATGCGGCTTTCATCCTTAAAATCACCGGCAACAGCAACAAGGTCGGTTTCACCATTGTTGGGTACTTCAAAACAGAAGAAATGGTCCTCAGCGGAAATTTTACCTAAGGATTCACCGTTTGTAAAAAGCTCAACCTCGGGAAGATTTGAATATACCGTAACCTTTGTAACATCTTCAACACGGTCAACATAGCGTTTGCCGCAGATGTGAACGAAGGGCTCGTCAGAAAGCCATGCCTTATATGCATAGAAAGCATCCTTCTTATACCTACGGTCAATAGTAATAAGACCTTTGTGATTCTTCCCGTTTTCGCCGCCTTCTGCTCTTGCATCTGCACCAAAATCAAACATATCGGGGAGCTTTTTCCGTTATAGATTAATCCTCACCGCAGACACACCGCCCATTTCAGGCTTTTTCTCCATAAAGCCTTCGGGTATCTTCTTTTCGTAATTGTCAACATAAGAAGCAGAGCCGAGATAAGCGGAGATGTTAGTCCTTGGTATTATAACCCAATCAGAATCAGGCTCTTTGTTTGCAATATAATATTCGGCAAGTGTAATCATAAGCCTTTCAGTTTTCGCGTTTACACCGTAAGCCTTGATTTTTTGCAGTGTTTCATCGGGTAGCACAACCGCTTCAGTACGAAGTGGACCGAGAACAAGAGCATCTGCAATAGCTGTGTCAAAAAGTAATGGAAAATCAGCAGAAGAACGGTTGTTGTATATCGAATA
>JAXJQQ010000127.1:0-12664 GCA_036311065.1 Acutalibacteraceae bacterium
CCACCGATGTATTCAAGCTCCTTACGGATGAGGTAACCGCCTACTGCGGGAAGGTAATCAGCAACACCTGGTGTTGAGGAATGAGCTCTGTGAGCTGAACCGAAAGCATCGTTTACATAAATTTCTGCAAGTGAAGCAAGAGCCTTTGAGAATTCGGGGTCGTTCTTTGTTTCTTCCTTGTGGAAACGAACGTTTTCAAGAAGAAGAACTTCGCCTTCCTTAAGGTCAGCTGCAAGTGCCTGAGCGGATTCGCCTACAACGTCCTTAGCCATTTTAACGTCAATACCGAGAAGTTCACCGAGTCTTACTGCAACGGGAGCGAGTGAAAATTCGGGCTTGAATTCTCCCTTGGGTCTGCCGAGATGTGAGCAAGCGATAACCTTTGCACCGTTATCAAGAAGATACTTGATTGTGGGAAGAGAAGCTACGATTCTCTTATCGCTTGTGATAACGCCGTTTTCCATTTTTACGTTGAAATCGCAACGGATGAGGACCTTTTTGCCTCTTACGTCAATGTCTTCAACTGACTTTTTGTTTAATACGTTCATTGTGTTTCGTTCCTTTCGTAACATAATGTTATTTAAAAAAATACACCATTAGCCATTTTATAACATTATGAGTTTTTTTTCAAGTGTTTAGCCATAATTTTTACTGATAGTGGTATGTTTAATTTATAATACAAAGACAGCAGTAAACTCAGCGGGCAGAGCCTTCTCAGTTTATCGAACGACCGACGCAATTCTGCTTTTTGCATTCTGCACTCTGCATTCATTAAAAGTCCTTGAGTAAATCCGCAAAGGGATTATTACCGCTTTCCTTTTTTTCTTCCTTCTGCTGCTTTTTCATATAGCTCATAACATCGAACTTATTTGCACCTGCACTTTCCTTTCTCTTGTTGAAATCGGAAAGTCTTTCTCTGTAGCCGCAAACGCATACGAACATCTTTTTGTCGCCTTCGCCTCTGAGCTCAAGCTTTTTGTGGCAGTCGGGACAGCGTGCATTTGTCACCTGAGTAAGTCCCTTACGGTAGCCGCATTCTCTGTCCTGGCAAATGAGCATTTTGCCCTTTTTGCCGTTAACTTCAAGCAAATACTTGCCGCAAACGGGGCACTTGTCCTTGGTGGCATTTTCGTGGTTATAGTGTGCATTGCTTGTAATTACCATTGAAACGAGTGAGGTTGAATAATCTCTCATATCTTTTATGAACCTGTTCTTGTCTGCAGTACCCTTTGAAATGTTCTGCAGCTGCTGCTCCCATTTAGCTGTAAGCTCGGCAGATTTGAGGTCGGGCGGAACAATGTTTATCAGCTGTTTGCCCTTTGCTGTGGGGTGAATTTCCTTGCCCACACGCTCAATTGAGAAGTTATCAAAAAGCTTTTCAATTATATCAGCTCTTGTTGCAGGGGTACCCAGGCCGCTTGTCTGACTTATGACAGCCTTAAGGCTTTTATCCGCAATCTGCTTTGAGGGATTTTCCATTGCAGAAAGGAGAGTGGCCTCAGTGTATCTTGCAGGCGGTCTTGTCTTACCCTGAGTGATTTTTGTTGAAAGCACAGGATATTTTCCGCCTTCTTTTATAACGGGCAGGCTCTGTGCCTTGTCCTCAGGCTCGTCCTCATCCTCATCTTCAACCGAGGAGCCGTAATATTCCTTCCAACCCTGCAACTTAGCCGTTTTGCCCTTTGCAAAAAAGCTGTTGCCCTCAACATCAATCTGTACCTTTATCTCGTCATATTCAAAAGGTGCACTGAGCACGGCAAGAAAACGCCTTACAACAAGGTCGTAGATGTTCCTTTCCTCATAGGAAAGCTTCTGAAGGTTAGGGGACTGCTCTGTAGGGATAATAGCGTGGTGGTCACTGACCTTGGCGTTGTTCACGATATATTTAGTTTCAATTTTACCTCTTACAAGACCCATAGCCCATTTTGCATAGGGTCCTACCGCCATTGCACGAAGACGTTCGGGAATGGTTGCCACAATGTCGTCGGTTATGTAACGGGAGTCCGTTCTCGGGTAGGTGAGCACCTTATGGTATTCATAAAGGCTCTGCATATACGAAAGGGTCTGCTTTGCACCGTAGCCGTATTTTTTGTTGGCATCTCTCTGCAATTCCGTAAGGTCATATGCGGCAGGAGGTGCCTGCTTTTTAGCACTTTTTTCAACCTTTACGGCAGTACCCGTTTTGTTTTTAACGGCAGATTCAATTTTTTCAATATATTCACGGTTTGAGAATCTTGTGTTGTTTTTGCCGTCTCTGAAAGTGCCCTTGAAGCCCTGGAAGGAAGCCTGAAGAGTGAAGTAATCCTTGGGCTGAAATTTCATTATTTCTTCTTCTCTCTCCACAATAAGAGCGAGAGTCGGAGTCTGCACACGGCCTGCCGAAAGCTGAGCGTTATATTTGCAGGTAAGTGCTCTTGTTGTGTTAAGACCAACGAGCCAGTCTGCCTCAGCTCTTGCCTGGGCAGAATAATAAAGATTGTCATATTCCTTTGCGGGCTTGAGTTTAGCAAAGCCTTCCTTGATAGCCTTATCTGTCTGTGATGAAATCCATAAACGGTAGGTGGGCTTTTTCCAATGTGCCTTCATCATTATCCAGCGTGCAACAAGCTCACCCTCTCTTCCTGCGTCGGTGGCAATAACAAGACTGTCCACATCAGGTCGCTTCATAAGAGCCGATACGGCTCTGTACTGCTTCGAGGTCTGCTTTATAATAACAAGCTTCATTTTTTCGGGGAGCATGGGTAAATCCTCAAGCTCCCATCTTTTGTATTTATCGTCGTATGCGTCAGGGTCTGCAAGGGTTACAAGGTGGCCGAGAGCCCAGGTGATAATATACTTATCACCGATTATACAGCCATCGCCCTTACCCTTACAGCCGAGGACTCTTGCAATATCCCTTGCAACGGAGGGCTTTTCCGCAAGAACTAATTGTTTTCCCATAGTTATCTCCTTATTTAATAACGGAAAGACAACAGTTTTCTGTGTCAATATTCCTTATTGTGTTTTCAATATCTTCCTTTGTAATTTGCCTGAAAAGCTCAATTGAATCAAAAATTCCGTAGCCGTTGAAATAGCAGTCCGTAAGGCTGTTTGCAATGTCGTCAACATCGTTGTAGCTGTTGACTTCGGCACCGTAAAGCCTTTTAACCGAAACATCAAAATCCTCGTCGGAAATGCCTTCTTCGGCGATTCTTCTGATTTCGGCAATGATTCTGTCCTTTACCGTTTCGGGGCTGTTGCTTTCACCCATAAAGAGCTTTGCAGAAAAGCCTCTGCCCGTAAAGTATTCCTTACCGAAGCTGCTGTTGATAAGCCCTTCAGAAAGCATTTCACCGTAAAGAGGGGAGACCTTGCCTGCAATTACATCAAGTGCCACATTGGAAAGAATTATCTCCTTTGCCGTGCGGACGGGTGAAGGGTGACTTTCCTTAAAGCCTACGGCAAATTTAGGCATATCTACACCGAGGCTTTCCTCAATATATTTTTCCTTCACTTCGTAAGGCTCTTCGGGAATAATCTGCTCAAAATAAACGGGCTCTTCCTTTTTCAGTACCTTATCTGCGATTTTTATAACATCATCCTTTTTAACATTACCCGCAACGGCAAGCACCATATTTGAGTTGTTATAGAAGGTCCTGTAGCAGGAATAAAGAAGCTCTGCATTGATTTCGGCAATTGATTCAACGGTACCCGCAATATCAATTCTTACGGGGTTGTTGTGGTAAATACCGCGAAGCAGATTGAAAAGCACCTGCCAGTCAGGGTCGTCCTGATACATTCTTATTTCCTGACCGATGATGCCCTGCTCCTTTTGTACCGTTTCTTCGGTGAAATAGGGAGCTTTTACAAAATCGAGAAGAATTTCAAGGTTCTGTTCAAAGTTATCCGCACAGCGGAAAAGGTAGCATGTACGGTCAAAGGAGGTGTAAGCATTTGCAGAAGCCCCCGTTTTATTAAAACGCTCAAAAGCGTCAAGCTCCTCAGATTCAAAAAGCTTGTGCTCAAGGAAGTGTGCAATACCCTCGGGTACTGAAACATAGCTTTCCTCACCCTTGATTCTGAAGCAGGTGTCAACGGAGCCGTACTTTGTGCCGAACATGGCAAAAGCACCTGAATAGTCAGGCTTTTCCATAATGAGAATTTTAATTCCGGATGAATGGTCAATTTCATAGTAGCTTTCATTAAGAAGGTCGTTTTTTATTAACTTTTCCATTATTCTGCCTCCTTTTCGCTTTCAAGGATAAATACTGTGTCTTCCGTTACCATATTTGCGGCAATAATTACTTCCTCACGGCTGACATTTTTAATAAGCTCAATATATTCCTCAGGTGTTCTGAATTCACCTGCAAGGCAGTTCATTGTAAAGAAGGAGTCAATTGTGCCTACGGAGTCGGAAACGGATTTATACATATCCGTAAGGCTTAAAATTGCATTGCGGAGAATTTCGTCGGTAAAGTTACCGGCTTTTACCTCGTCAAGCTCGTGCCTGATTGCATCAAGAGCCTTCTGAGCATTTTCCGTTTCAACACCGCTTTCAACTGCAATAAGACCTTTATTATTGATAAGCCTTGCGGAGCAGTAATAGCAAAGGCTCATTTTTTCTCTTACGTTCATAAACAGCTTTGAGAATGTACCGCTGCCGAAAATCGCTGTCATAACCTTTATTGCGGCAAAGTTGTCGGTTTCAAAGGTCATGCCTGCACGCATACCGATAACGAGCTTACCCTGCTTGACCTTCTGCTTTTCCGTTACGGTATGACTGCCGTAGCTTTCGGAGAGGAATTCTGTGCGGACATATTCAATATCCTCTGCTTTTCTGCCTAAGGGTGCAAAGCGTTCCTTGATTTTTTCTTCAATTTCCTTTTCGTCAAAGTTGCCCGTAACATTAATCTGAACGGGGCAGGAGAAAAGAATCTTCTTCCAGCAAGAGAAAACATCCTTGCCGGAAAGCTCGGAAATTTCTTCCTTTTTGCCTAAGCGTTCAATACCGTAGCTTTCGTCACGGCACATTTCTTCAATCATTCTGCCAAAGGCGTAAATTCGCTTATCGTCTTTTTCACTGTCGATTTTTTCAATAAGCAGACGCTTTTCTCTTTCAACATTTTCTTCCTTAAAGCCGTCGGGTGTGATATCGGGGGCAAAAAGGCAGGAAAGAAGAAGCTCAACGCCCTCTGAAAGGATTTTTTCATCCTTGAGGGCAAATCTCTCGTCAATTGACGTAAGGGTGAGGGACAGCACCTGAGCTTCACCGACCTTGAGAACGGAGGGTGTTACAGTGGCACCGTAAAGAGCGGCAAGGCGTCGGTTCATACCCGTCACTGTGGGATAATCTTTATTTGTTCTTGCCAGAAGGTAAGTAAGCAGTGCCTTTTCGCTTACCTTACCGTCAAGGGGAGTTATAATGTTCAGTGTTACAACCGATGTTTTGAACTGAGCTGTTTTGTGGGTGCAGAGCTTAACGCCCGTGCAGATTTCTTTTATATTCATATCTGAGCCTCCTCAGGCTATTATAATCTTTATAAGTATACCATAAGTTGGGATGGTTATGCAATACTTAGTAGTCAGTAGTTAGTAGTCAGTAGTTAGTAGTCAGGAAAAATCACCGGCGTTTTTGAACCAATCAAGCTACGGTTCTGTGATTGACAATGTAATTTTTGTGTGATAGTATTAAATTGACAGATGGCGAGGATTGGTCGCAAAGGTCAGAAAATAGCCAATCAGAGAACCGTCCCCTGTGTTTAAGAAAAATGGATAAGAAAGATGGTACAGGCTATAAAGAAAAGGGGGCTTACCAGTGAAATTGAAAAATTATCATAAAATAATTAAAATATGCGTCGCTGCTTTAATTGTGTTTATTTCAGTAGTTTATTTAGGTTTTGTGCGAGATTGGTATAAAAAAACACAAGTTAATGAAGAATTGATTTTGTCAATCGCGCAAAAAGTTAATCAATATGATGAGTTAAAGCAGTTGCATACGGCTTTAACTCAAGCTGGTAATCAATTAGATTTTTACAAGTTATGGGAAGTTGATAAAGCAATATACGGCTCAAGAGAGGGTATCACGGAATACATTTCAATAAATGAAACAGGTGGAAAAATGATGTCAAATGAATTTATGCAAGTGATTACTCAAAATGATTTAGAAAGCATACTTGATGAAAAATGCGGGAGCTTTAGACCTATATTTAATCTTTTTTGTACAAACGGAAAAAGCGACTATTGCACGTATTGGTTAAGTCCGAATATGTATACAAAGGGTTGCTATGGTGTAGCGTATGATAATGATAGAATCCACCTTGTAATATTTTGCGAAAAATATACGATAAGTATATGTCAGGAACAGCAGAACGGCGATAAAGCTTTTGAAGAATACCTGAGGCTTCTCGACAAAACCCTTATCTAATTTGGCTTTTAGCGTAGGTAACACAGGGGACGGTTAGCGTGAAAACCTAACGGATAACCCCGAAAAAAAGAAAACACTGAACCAAGGCTGTTGCTAAAGCGACAGCCTTTTTACTCCCTCCGCCTTCGCTTCGCTCAGCCACCTCCCTCGGGGAGGGAGGTAAATCTCGGCTCCCTCTTTGAGGGAGCTGTCAAGACGCAGTCTTGACTGAGGGAGTGCTCTTGCCTTCTTCCTTGGAGAAGGAGACTGAGCGAAGCGAAGTTGGATGAGGTCTTCAGTGCCTTATGCATCGCAAAGCGATGCCCTGACTACTGACTACTGAAAAAAGCACCCCTTCGGGTGCTTTTTTTAATGTGTAACAAGCGTATTATATCTTTCTTCAAGCTCGTCATAATGTGTGTAATATTTTTCTTCGTTAAGAAGGTCCTGAGCTTCTCTGTAAGGCTTGGTAATACGGCTGTAAACGGATTCAGCCTTAAGGAAGGCTCTGATTTCTCTTTTAAGCCTGAGAGCGTCAAAGAAACCGTTTGCTTCCCTTGAAAGAAGCTCTTCCTTTTTCTTCAGGTCGGGTTCAATTGCACTATCGGCACCGTATTTTCTGATAAGTGAGGCGGATTCCTTTTTGATTCTTGCAAGCTTGATTGCATCCTCTCTGATTTCTTTTTCCTCTGCCGTGTTTTTAGGCATAGCCCTTGCAATTTTTAACTCTTCTTTAGCATCGGAGTAGAAGAAGGAAGGACCTCTGCCTAAGGTCTTTACTGCCTGAGTCAGGCGGATTTTGGCCGCTTCACCGCTGAATTTGTTAACATCCTGCATAACAATGGCGGCTCTTTCAATTGCAAGGTTTCTTTCTTTTTGGTCATTGATTTCTTTTTTCGCCTTTTTAATGGCCTCATAGCGGTACTGCTTTTCCTCTTCTGTTTTCTTAGGCAGTGCCTTTGCCGCTTTGAGTGCACTTCTGTCAGGCTTCAGAGGCTCCTTGCCGTAAAGCTCTCTTGCAAGGCGGATGGCCTCAAAGGCTTCACTGAGCTCATCATCCTCAAGCTGACCTATTGAGTGATTCTGGAACATTGCACGTATTCTCAGAACATCAACATAAGCTCTGTGCTTATTTTCTGTAAGGTCATAGAAGAAGAAGGGAATGAGGTTGAATATTGCACCGAAAACCGAGCAGATTATAATAACCTCAAAAAGGTTGTTTCTGATGTTGTCGTCGTAAAGAACATCGTAGTCCTCCAGAAGGCCCATCTTTTCGTAAATTGCAGGGTAAACGGTGCCCGTAAAGAAGCCGATAAAAGTACCGATAAGACCTAAAGGTCCGAAAAGGCCGTCAACTCTTACTCCTGTTTTCCACTGATGGTAGTCACGCATATCTGCACTGATGTTGTGCTGAACAATGTTCCAGAAGGTACTGAAGAAATTGTTCAGGTACCACAGCACACAGATAAGCAGAAGATTTTCGTAACAGAAATAAAGGGCGAAGATTACTATAACATTGATAGAGTTTACTGTTATAAGCAGATTCCTTTTGCCCATAAGCTTAATTGCAAAGGGTGCAAGAAGCATTGACCACAGTGAGGCGTTACCTATTATTGTGTTTGCAAGGCCGAGGGAAGCCTGATGCTGTCCGCCGTCAGCATAAACGAAGGACCAGCCTAAAATTACACCGTAGCCCGATTCAAGGAAAACAATCCACGCTGCGGCCTGGGTGATCCAGAAATACTTATTTTTTGCAACCTCACGTATTGCATCAAGCATACGTACGGGCTCGGGCTTTTTCTTGGGCAGGATAAGCCTTTCCTTGGTTTTACGGAAGAACACAAGGCTGAACACAAGACCTATTACAGTAAAAATCGGGTAAATTACTCTGTATGTCTGAATGTTGTTAAGACCGCCTGTAAGAGGGGCGAGCATAGGAATAAAAAGATTGGAAAGAGTAGGCGCCATGGAGTAAACAACCTGAGAAATACTCATTACAGTTGCTCTTTCCTGAGCGTTGGGACTTACTATCTGCTGAAAATAATTGTAGCTTTCGGTATAGAAACTGAGGAAAACATTCAAAAGCAGATACATTGCCTCAACAACAACTGCCTTGGTCAGATAGTTCCAGTTTTCAAAAGGCAGCCAGACAAAAATCAGTGATATAAGAAAGATAGGTACAGCTGTCATCTGAATAAAGGGGAGAAACTTTCCACCCTTTATTTTGTGGTTGTCATAGTACCATGATCTGAAAATACCCAGAGGGATACCGATGAAATTTGCAACAATAAGCATAATCTGCAAATCCATAGGCTTAAGACCGATGCTTGCACCAACAAGGAAGTTTGAAGCGTTCAGACCTATTGTTGAAGCTAAAAGTGTCAGCCAGTGAACACCGAAGCCGGCTCCGCTGAGAGCACCGATTTCCTTGTATGAAACATAGCTGCCCTTAGGAGGTGTATGCCAGTACTCCTTGGCGGTATTTATGCCGTGTTTTATTTTGGATGAAATATTCTGCTTTTCCATATTTTCTGCCTCTCCTTGAAAAAACTGCCTGATTTTATCACTGCATCCGTGTGCAGATGTGCAGCTTGCTCTGTTTAATATGATAACAGAAGAAGAATGTAAAATCAACTTAATTTATATAAAAAGAGCAGGTATTCCGCTTTGTACGGAATACCTGCTTTGAATAAATGACCTTTAGTCTTCAATTGCACCTGATTTTGCCATTTCAAATTCATCCTCAATTTCCTTTGAGGGCTTTTTGGTAAGCAGTGAAACCACAACAATGAATAAGCAGGAAACAAGGAATGCGGGAAGAAGCTCGTAAATTCCGAATACGCCGCCGAGAGGCTTGAGTGCAAGCTTCCAGATGAATACCATTGCAGCGCCTGAAACCATACCTGCAATTGCACCGGGGTAGCTTGTTCTCTTCCAGAACAGTGAGAACAGAATGATGGGGCCGAAGGTAGCACCGAAGCCCGACCATGCAAAGGAAACAATATCAAAGATAACACTGTCCTCATCCCATGCAATAGCAACACCGATAACAGAGATTATTGTAAGGGCAATTCTTGAAATCCACATAACGGACTTGTCGTCAGCATCCTTCTTTGTAAGCTTTTTGTAAAGGGCTGTAGCCTTGGGGGATTTTTCATAAATGTTCTTGGCAAATGCTGAAGAAGCAATGAGAAGATATGAGTCTGATGAGCTGATTGTTGCAGCAAGAATACCTGCCATAACAACACCTGCAAGAAGGGCGGGAAGAAGGAACTGTGAAAGGTTGATGAATACGTTTTCAGCACCGCCTGCGGTAAGAAGAGCTTCCTCTGTGGGGAAGAGTGATCTGCCGATGACACCGATAGCAACGGCAGCGAAAAGAGAAATAATAACCCAAACTGTTGCAATGCGGCGTGACTTCTTGAGCTCGCTTGTTTTTCTGATTGCCATAAATCTGAGAAGAACCTGAGGAATACCGAAGTAACCGAGACCCCATGAAGCGGTTGAAAGAATGGTAAGAAGTCCGTACTTTGTAGGCTCACCGAACTGAGCAACACCGTCAACAACCTGCTGAACACCGTTGGCATCGGTTATGGGAGTTGCCATGCTTGTAAGAGAAAGGTAGCCGGGAATTGCCTGTGCATTTGCAATAACAGCATCAAGACCGCCTGCGTGGATTGTGCCGGTAACAAGAACGGTAACAAGGGCAACAACCATTACAACAGCCTGCATAAAGTCAGAAACACTTTCTGCAAGGAAGCCGCCGAGGAAGGTGTAGAACACAACAAAAACAGCTCCGACGATAAGCATTGAATGGTAGCTGTAACCGAAAAGGGTGCTGAAAAGCTTGCCGCAGGTTACAAAACAGCTTGAAGCGTAAACAGTGAAGAAAATGAGAATGAACACTGCTGAAAGTGTCATAATAATGTTTTTCTTTTCGTGGAATCTGTTTGAGAAAAATTCGGGAATAGTGATAGCGTTGCCTGCAACTGCAGAATATCTTCTGAGTCTTTTTGCAACTATAAGCCAGTTAACATAAGTACCGATTGCAAGACCGATGGCTGTCCATGCAGCATCAGCAATACCGCACCAGTAAGCAACACCGGGAAGACCCATAAGAAGCCATCCGCTCATATCGGAAGCTTCGGCACTCATAGCCGCAACCCAGGGACCGAGGCTTCTGCCACCGATGAAATAATCCTCTGAGCTCTTGTTTGCACGCTTGGCATAAAAAATACCTATGCCGATAACTATCAGCATATAGCCTGCCATAGCAAGGAAAATCTGTAAGGTTGAAGAATTCATTTATATTTCCTCCGTTTTTGAACTTAATTGTTTAAGAGTATAACACACCTGTTTACTTTTGTAAAGTATTAAACTGTTAGAATATTGTTATTAAACAGAAAAATAGGTCTGATTTAGTTGTTTAAAGTGTACACCCTGTTGTGAAAAAAAGGTCGTCGGGGACGAAAATGAACAATTGTTGATTAATTTATGGTAAATATTAACAATGTCAAATTGACGAAAAATCCTTCTTATCAGGAACAATAAGTGCCGTAAATGTCAAATTTATCTTTCGAAAATATTAAAAAATAAAAAATTATATAAAAAAATTACGCTTTTATATTGCAAAATGCCGATAGTTTTTGTATAATGGTGAAAGTGACAATAGTCAAAATATCCAATTAGTGCAAATTTTAAAGTTGGGGGACAGTTAATATGTCTAACAGATTATTTCAGGGCATTATCCATCAGATGAAGGATGCTATCGACCGTACCATCGGTGTTGTTGATTCAACAGGTACAATCGTTTGCTGCAGTGACCTTGTACGTATCGGTGAAAACGGAGTAACAGATATGAAGGATATTCTTTCATCCTCTGATGTAAGGGTAGTCGGCGGCAAAACCTTCCTTGCAATCGGTAACCAGAGCCATCCTGACAGTGCCATTTTTGTTGACGGAAACGACGAAAGTGCAGCTAACTATGCAAAGCTTATTTCTATTTCACTCGGCGGAATTAAGCAGTATTACGATGTGAAGTTTGACAGAAGCAATTTTATCAAGAATGTTATCCTTGATAATATTCTTCAGGGTGATATTTATCTCAAAACCCGTGAGCTCGGCTTTAATAACGAGGTTTCACGCTGCGTTCTTCTTATAAGAACAGCAGAAAGAACTGAGGTTTCCGTAAGTGAAACCATTCAGGGCCTTTTCCCTGATAAGAACAAGGATTTTGTTATAAATATCAATGAAACAGATATTGCTCTTGTTAAGGAAGTACGCCAGGGTAACGAAATCAAGGATCTTGAAAAGCTTGCAAGAAGCATTGTTGACTCACTTCATACCGAATACTATATTAATTGCATTATCGGTATCGGTACAATCGTAACAGGCATCAAGGAGCTTCCCCGTTCCTTCAAGGAGTCTCAGATCGCTCTTGAGGTAGGTAAGGTATTTGATACTGAAAAGACAATTGTAACCTATGAAAATCTCGGTATAGCAAGACTTATTTATCAGCTTCCCACAACTCTTTGCGAAATGTTCCTTAAGGAGATTTTCAAAAAAGGCTCAATTTCAGGCCTTGATCACGAAACTCTTTTCACAATCCAGAAGTTCTTTGAAAACAACCTCAATGTTTCCGAAACTTCAAGAAAGCTCTTCGTGCACAGAAATACTCTTGTTTACAGACTTGAAAAAATCAAGAAGCTCACAGGTCTTGACCTGAGAGAATTTGACGACGCCATTGTATTCAAAGTAGCACTTATGGTCAAGAAATATCTTGACGCAAAGCCCATCAAGTATTAATTTTTTAAGATATGCCGGCAGCAATGTCGGCAAATCGGGTTTTAAGCAGAATTTTATGGCAGAAACTACCAATTCCGGTAATATCCGGAGAAAGAGAAGTATTTTATGATTGAATTCAAAAACGTATCAATGAAGTACAAGACCAACGGTGTTGTAGCCCTTGATAAAGTCAATGTAAAAATTGAAGATGGTGAATTTGTGTTTATCGTCGGCGCTTCAGGTGCGGGTAAAAGCTCATTTCTGAATGTAATTATGGGTCAGGAAAAGGTTGATACAGGCGAGGTTATCGTCGGCCCTTATAACCTTCAGAAAATCAAAAGAAGGGAGCTTCCCTATCTTCGCCGTATGCTCGGCATTGTTTTCCAGGATTTCAGACTCATTCCCAAAATGACCGTTTACGATAACATTGCATTCGCACTCAGAGTTATCGGTATGGGTGAAAGAAAAATCACTAAAAGAGTACGCTATGTTCTTAAG
>JAXJQQ010000128.1:0-16434 GCA_036311065.1 Acutalibacteraceae bacterium
ATGTTTCACTGTGCCACGGCGCCGAAGGAAAAGAAATCCTTGCAGGAATATATTGAGCTTTACCTGACCGAAAAAGACGAAAGGTATTTTAACTTCTTCCTGCACTTTTATGAGCCTCGACTTAATGACAAGATTTACGGTATAGTACACAACTATGCTATGCAGGGGCATTTTGCTGATTTAAAAATGGTCTTCGTTCACGGACTTTACAAGGCTCTTGAAAAGTATGATTTATCGCAAAATGTACCGTTTCTGTATTTTGCAAAGTATTATTATGAACATGAGATTCACGAATATATCCGTTCAATGAGGCACGGCCTTACTGTGCCGAATGAAGAAGAATACAAGCTGCTGCGTAAGTGTATGGCGTTATACAGAGAGTACGGAGAAGTAGCCGACCGGGAAACTATTGAAAAGATTGCGGAACAGATTGACCGTTCACCTAAATTCACTTGTGAGCTTATTGTTGCAGGTCTCCGTAACACCTTGTTTATACCGTTTTACAAGGAATATTGTGACGAAGATTCAGAAGAAACCGCTGAAGATGTTACAAGCGATAACACCTTTAACCCGGAGCTTGAGCTTATCCGAAAAGAGCAGTCTGAGGCAGTGTGGGGTGCATATAACGAACTTGATATCGGTACACAGATGATGATTGCTGATAGCCTTGCTTTCTGCCCTAAATGTCACCGCATATTTGAAATGCAAAAAGATAAAAACGGCGAACCCGTTAAGGTCCGCCGTAAGAAGAAAACGTATAAAGAGATTGCAATGCTTAACGAAATGTCAGAAGAGGAAAGTGTGAGGCTTGCGTTGCAGAAGGGGTATGAGGAGATGAGGGGGAAGTTGATGTAAATATAAAAATCCCCGTTGGTGCAGGTTATGCAACAACGGGGATTTTATAAAACACTTTTTCAAGTAATCGTTTTGAGTGTTATAGAATTATTACATCCTTCCTTGAGGGTAAAGCAAGATCAATTAATTATATTATCTGATACACATAAATGCGGTGCAGTTATACACCAAACTGCACCGCTCTTTGTTCTCTTATTTATTCTTCTTCACAATTGCAACAATCAGTCCGATAACCGCAACGGGACAAATAACAGCAAGAACCTTTTTCATATTGTTTCCTCCCTTCATTAAATATTGTTATTTTAATCAGTTAATTATGGTGCTTAATAAGTCCGAATGCTTTGAAAAATTCCATAATGACTGTAGGAACAAAAATAAGAGCAATGGCTATCAAATAAAGCTTAGCAGGAAGCGCAACAAGGCCGAAAGCTGCTCTTACTGGGGTAAACAGCACCAATGCAACAAGCAAAACAGCTGCAAGTGCCGCCCAATTGAGTTTATGGTTGGAGAATATACCAATTTTGAAAATTGAGTGGTCGGAACGCATGTTGAATGCCTGTACTACCTGCGAAAGAGCCAGAACAATAAATGCCATTGTCTGACCGCCGGCAAGAGTGCCTGTCATGTTTTCACCGAGTTTAAAACCAATCAGTGTAATTATTGCAAACATCAGACCCTGCAGAACCACACGAACACCAAGTCCGTGAGCAAATATACCTTCATTCTTCGGTTTAGGTTTGCGATCCATAACATCATTTTCTACTGCTTCCATACCGAGAGCGATTGCAGGTAAGGAGTCAGTTACAAGATTTATCCAAAGCAGCTGCATTGAAAGCAACGGAGTTTTATGCCAAAGAAGCATTGATGCAAATACGGTAAACACTTCGCCGATGTTTGTACCCAACAGAAAGCCGACAACTTTTTTTATGTTGGCATAAATACCTCTGCCTTCCTTTACAGCATCAACAATTGTGGCAAAATTGTCATCGGTAAGGGTCATATCAGCGGCACCCTTTGCAACATCGGTACCGGTGATACCCATAGCACAGCCAATATCGGCGGCTTTGAGTGCAGGTGCATCATTTACACCGTCACCTGTCATAGATACTACCTGACCTTTTCGTTGCCATGCCTTGACTATACGAATCTTATTTTCGGGTGAAACACGTGCATAAACGGAGATATTTTCAATAACGGAATCAAATTCGCTGTCAGTCATAGCATCGAGTTGTGCACCTGTAATTGCTCGGTCTCCCTGTTCAAGAATTCCAAGCTCCTTTGCAATAGCTGAAGCTGTAACAACATGGTCACCGGTAATCATAACAGGTTTTATACCTGCACGGCGGCAAACGGCAACAGCATCTTTTGCTTCGGGTCTTGGAGGGTCAATCATACCGACGAGTCCCATGAATGTAAGATTGTTTTCCAATTCTTCAGAAGTGGGAACAGCGGGAACAGAATCAATTTCTTTATATGCTATAGCCAAAACACGAAGTGCATTCTCACTCATTATATCGGTAAACATTTTTGCAGCTTTCAAGTCGCCTTTAACGCATCTTGCAGCCATTACATCAAAAGCACCCTTGACAATAACAATATTTTTACCGTCAATACGATTTACTGTAGTCATCAGCTTGCGGTCGGAATCAAAAGGAATTTCTGCAAGTCTGGGATATTTTTTGTTTAAATCATCTTTAGACATACCGTTTTTATGAGCAGCAAGAACAATAGCTGTTTCGGTAGGATCACCGATATGTTGTTCCTCTGTTTCATTGAAAACAACAGAACCGTCGCAACAAAGTGTTCCGTACATAAGAAGCTTTTTTATGTCCTCGCTATTGTTGCTGCTGATGTTTTCGCTATCAACGAATCCGTCTGCATATGCTTTTGTAAGCGTCATACGATTCTGTGTGAGAGTTCCGGTTTTATCCGAGCAGATAACGGATGCTCCACCGAGAGTTTCAACAGCAGGTAATTTTCGTATAAGAGCATTCTTTTTAACCATTCGCTGAACACCTATGGAAAGAACAATGGTAACAATGGCGGGCAGTCCCTCGGGGATTGCAGATACAGCCAAAGAAACGGCAGTCATAAAGATTTCGAGAACGGGAATACCGTTTATAATACCTACAACGAAGATGATAGCACAGGCTACAAGCGCCATAATACCGAGATATTTTCCGAGCTGAGCTAATTTCTGTTGCAACGGTGTTTGACCGTTTTCTTCATTATCAAGAAGATTTGCGATTTTACCCATTTCGGTGTCCATACCCGTAGCAGTTACAACAGCAAGAGCAGTACCGTATGTAATGCTGCAGCCTGAGAATACCATATTGCTTCTGTCACCGATCGGAGCTTTCTCTGCTACTTCTGCCTGAGCATCTTTTTCTGAGGGAACAGACTCACCGGTCAATGCGGATTCTTCAGATTTAAGACTCACGCTGTGCAGAAGTCTTGCATCAGCAGGAACAAAGTCACCGGCTTCAAGCTTTATGATATCCCCCGGAACAAGGTCTGCCGCATCAATAATTTCTTCTTTTCCGTTACGGACAACCCTTGCATGAGGTGCCGACATATTTTTCAAAGATTCCAGAGCTTTTTCAGCTTTTCCTTCCTGATATACACCCATAACGGCATTCAGAATAACAATGAGAATAATGAGCAACGGTTCAAAGAGTTCTCCCCAGTTTTGCTCTGCACAGACAACTGCAAATGATATAATTGCCGCTGCAATAAGAATAAGAATCATTGCATCCTTAAACTGATCAACAAAACGCTGAAATGACGTTTTCTTCTTTTTTTCCCGAAGCTTATTCGGACCGTATTCGGATTGACGTGCCTGAATTTCTTTGTCAGAAAGACCTATTTCGGAATTTGTGGAAAGTTTATTCAGGACTTCTGTTTTTGTTTCACTGTAAAATGACATTTTGTTCCTCCTGATAAAAAAATGAGATTGTTTAGGACAAAATCTTTAGTCCAAATTCAAATTAAACGACTGTAATAAAGCCATTTGCACAAATGGAAAACAAATATGTAAACGGAGCTACAAAGAGCATACTGTCAAAACGGTCAAGCACACCGCCGTGGCCGGGCAACAGCTTTCCGTAATCTTTTATACCGGATATTCTTTTGACCGAGGAAAATGCGAGGTCTCCGAACTGCCCGAGCACAGAGGCAGAAATGAGATAAATAGCGAGTATGCCGTAATTTACTGAAATAACATTGTTATTTGATAAAAGCAAAGCAGCAATCATTAAAATCGCTGTTGCACACATTGTCCCGCCTACACTGCCTTCAATCGTTTTCTTAGGGCTTAACACCGGAGCAAGCTTGTGTTTTCCGAAGCCTTTACCGCAAAGATAAGCAAAAATATCGGTCAGCACTGATATAAGCATTGTAACGCCTAACAAATATACACCGTTTTCAGCATTTCTGACACCTGAAAGCGACTTAAAAAAGAAGGTTATCATAACTGCAATAATTACAGACAGTATAGATTCAATTTTCTGCTTCTCTTTTATTTTTGACATAAGTACACCGAAAAGAATAACTGCCGCAATAAACAATACTCCAACTATACAGAAAATGTCGGGTATATCTTCAAAAGATATAACAATTGCCGCCGCACAGGAAAGTGCCGTTATCAGCTTGTTGTTATATAGTTTTGTTGCCTTGTATAATTCAACAATTCCTTTAACGGATAAAAAAGCAATAAGGACATTAAGCACCGCAGGAATATGAGAAAAATATACAACTAAGCCTAATATTACGGTCAGCACTGCACCCGTCAGAACTCTTGTTATAAACATAAAGCTTTTCCTCTTTTTATACTACTTAATCACAGATATAGAATATAAAAAGAAATTCAACACAAATTCAACCTAATATCAATATTTGTTGAAAAAGCGAACATCAGAAGCATTCTGACATCCGCTTTTTTAAAATTATTCAGTTTTCATTCAGCGTAACTGTGAATCGACAGCCGCCGTTTTCTGTATTTTCGGCATAAACCTCAACACCGAGAATTGTTACAATTCTTTTTACCAAAGCAAGCCCAAGTCCGTTACCCTCCTGTTTATGCGAGCTGTCTTCCTGATAAAACTTATCAAACAGATGCTTTTTTGCTTCTTCGGACAAGCCGGGGCCATTGTCCTCAACAGTAAACAAAATGTTATCCTGCTCTTTAGTAAGATTTATTTTTACTGTACCGCCGTTAGGGCTGAATTTTACAGCATTACCTATTATGTTAGACCAGATATGATAAGTAAGAGCCTCTGAACCGTAATATTCTGTTTTTTCAAGCTCAACATTGAGCTCAATATTTTTTTCTGTCCAGTTCTGTTCAAGCGCAACAATAGTTTCTCTTATCTGTTCGTCAAGCCTGAATTTTACCTGATTGGTCTGAATTGACTGATTTTCGATTTTTGAAAGCAAGAGAATATTGCTGACAAGGGAAGAAAGCCTTTTTGTGTTGAAAAGAATTTTTTCGATGTATTCGTTCTCAACCTCGTCTATATTTTCTGTGCTTTGCAGAAGGGTTGTGTAGCCCTCAATGGCATTTATGGGAGTTTTGAATTCGTGGGAAACATTTGAAACAAAATCCGTTTGCAGAATTTCCGTCGAAGCAAGCTCCTCAGTCATTATATTGAAGCCGGAAAAGATTTCCTGTATTTCCGCAGAAGTGGATTTTGTTTCGACTCTTGTGCTGAAATCTCCGTCTGCAACCTTTTGCATTGCTTCTCCGAGGGTTTTTATCGGTTCAAGGAAACGCTTAAGAATGAATCTTGTGGCAATCATTGCAATAATGAGACAAAAAATGTTCAGCAGTAAAAGGAGATGAAAATTAGAGGCCTGAGGATTAACAAGTCTTATAAGATTTACAATGCCGAAGGCTACAAGCACGCTGGCAAAAACAACACAGCCGAGAATAATAGTGAGCCTTGTATTAAGGCTTACACGGGAAAGCCTAAAACTTCTGTTTTTCTCTTTTTTCATATCTTACTCACCTTATAACCTACACCTCTGATGGTAACAATTTTAAAATCTTTGTTATCCTTGAATCTGTCTCTGAGTCTTCCTATATGAACGTCTATAGTGTGGGTATCGCTTTCTGAATCGTAGCCCCAGACATCGTCCATAAGCTGCTGACGGGTGAATATCCTTCCCGGGTAAGACGCCATTTTATAAAGAAGCATAAACTCCTTCTGAGGAAGAGATACACTGCCGTCAAGGGAGTGTACGGTGAAAGTGTCACATTCGAGAATGGTATCGCCAATGGTCTGCCTTCTCTCATTTATCATCTGGGCACGGCGTAAAAGAGCCTGAACACGGATAACCATTTCATTGACATTGACAGGCTTAATCATATAATCATCCGAGCCCGACAGAAAGCCCAGACGCATATCATCAAAGGCATCCTTCGCTGTTATCATCATAACAGGTGTATTGTTGCCGTATTCACGAAGGGTACGGACAAATTCATAACCGTCCATATTCGGCATCATAACATCAGAGATTATTACATCAAAATAATCGTTTTCCATTGCGTCAAGAGCTTCCTTGCCGTCGGAAACCTCTTTGACTGCAAAGCCGTTTTTAATAAGCACATGAGCGAAAAGCTTTCTCAGCTCACGGTCATCTTCTGCAATAAGTATTTTAAACATAGTTTTTCCTCCGAAAAAAAGAATTGCTCCTGTATATTTTATATCTAATAAAATTAAGTGTCAACTTATAGTTTTACGATTTATAATAATCTTTCTTTGTAAACTGTTTTTCAATCAAAGTTCAACAATTGTTGAGATTCAGTTGAATTGAATTTTATTTTCACTTGATTAAATTTTTATGTAAGCTTGGCTTAATACAGGAGGGAAAAATATGACAAGATATCAGGTGCTTTATAATCCTTATGCAAGTAACAATCAAGGCAAAATAAAAGCAGAAGCACTTACCGATATTCTTACGGATTATCCGTTGGTTTATAACGATATTACGAAAATTGAACATCTTAAAAGCTTTATACTTTCGTTAGGTGTTGACGATAAAATAATTATTTGCGGCGGTGACGGTACGCTTAATCGTTTCGTCAACAGCATTGATGTAAACAGAATTGAAAATGAGATATATTTATTTGCTACAGGTACGGGTAACGATTTTCTGCGTGACATAGGTAAAGATAAAACTGCTGAGCCTATACTTATCAATGAATATCTTAAACATTTGCCCGTTGTGACCGTCAAAGGTAAAAGCTATAAATTCATTAACAACGCATCTTTTGGTCTTGACGGATACTGCTGCGAAGAGGCTGACAGACAAAGAAACGAGAAAGGCAAATCGTCAAATTATGCTCTGCTCGCCATAAAAGGTCTTTTGTTTGCATATAAGCCGAGAAATGCGGTGGTTATAGTTGACGGTGTTAAAAAGGAGTATAAAAAAGTGTGGCTTGCCCCCACAATGAACGGAAGATTTTTCGGCGGCGGTCTTATGTCTGCACCGGGACAGAACAGACTGAATAAAGAACACACGGTTTCGGTGGTTGCCATGTGTAATGTCGGCAAGCTTAAGGCGTTATTGATTTTTCCTTCGATGTTCAAAGGTAAGCATATCAAGTATAAGGACAATATAAATGTTATTGAGGGGCATGAAATTACCGTTATTTATGATAAGCCTGCTCCTATGCAGATTGACGGTGAAACGATTCTCGATGTCACAAGATGCGATATTAAAACAAGTAACTGTGTACTCAGTTTATGAGCACACAGTTTTTTCGTTGCTTTTTTGATTTTTGCCCACAAAAAACTTCTTGTAAAGCAGACCGCCGAGAATGCCCAAAAGAATTGTTACACCAAAAATCACTGCCGAAAGAAGATAATTGCTTTCGGCAAAAGTTGCACCGCAAATGGTAGATGACAAAATAGAAGGTATGCGGGCTATTGCCGTAATTATCATATAGGGTACGGGCTTAACGGGTAAGAGACCTACAAGATATGTAAAGCCGTCCTTGGGCGAACCGGGTATAAGATAAAAAAGGAATATCAAAACATAAACCCGCTCACTGTTTTCAAAAATTTTCAGTGATTTTATGTTTTTCAAGGGAACAAATTTGTCAATTATTCTTTTGCCGAAGCGTTTGACCATAGCTAAAATTGCTACCGTTCCAATCATATTGCCCGCAAGACAATACAGCATTCCGGGTATTGCGCCCCATGCATAGCCTGAGCCTATTTCAAGAGGCTCGGCAGGGATAAACTTCACTATGGTCTGGGCTGCTCTTATAAGAATAAATACAATCTCATCAAACACTCCAAAGCTGTCAAGCCATGACCTTAAAATTTCCGGCTGTGAAATTATTGCCGTTAGTTCCTTACCGAAAAAAACATAGGAAAAAATCAACGCTGCAATAAATATAAAGCTACCTAAAAAGGATACAGTCTGCTTGCCTCTCGGACGAATAATACGCCAAATGGATTTTATCTGCTTTTTAAGCACTCCTTTTGGAGCCTCACCATATTCAGCGAGTTTCGGATAAAACTCATCAAGCACACCCTTATATTCCTTAAGCCATGGCTTATATTTTCCGTCGTAATGAATAACAGCTGTGTTTTTTCTGACAAAATCTAAATCCAGTTTCTCCTTTTTTTCAAGATACTTATATGTCTTTTCGTCAAGGTTATAAATTCTCTCATCAATAAGCTTTGTCTTTTTTTCGAAGAGAACATTTGCCATATCCTGATCGCCCATAATGAGCTTTTGTGCATTTTCCTTAACGCAGAAGAGAATATCTGACTTTGTAAAATCACGGCGTATAGCTGATAAATTCATAAGCATAACACCGGAATTGAAATACTTTTCCTCTTCACTGCATCCCAGACGCAGCTTGTGAAAGAAATTACCAAAGCCGTGAGAATGCGATGCTGCTGCGACATAAAAATCATCCATATCCGTTTCATATAAGGAAGAAAGATTTTTTCTTATACAAATATCAGGATCAAGATAAAGACAGCGTTCAACTTTTACATCGAGATAGTGAAAAGCCAATAACCGATAAAATGATTCCTCGGGTATACGCTCAAGAATAGGTATATCACCGAAGTATCTGTCGGTGATTTTGATGCTTTTTATTTTTATAAACTCATCGGGTACCGAGCCTTGTAAAAAATCAAAATCGGCTTCACTAAGCGACGAATGCATTACATAAACATCTGTTTCTGTATTACGGTGATGAAGGGTATAGGTTGAAAGCATTGTGGACAAAGCAGAAAGATAGTTTTCATCAATGGTTACAAGCAAATTGATTTTGGATAAATTATTTATTTTTTCTTGCAAACGAACCACCTCACTAACGGCATTACCTGTTTTCCTTGCCTAAAAGATATCTCACTGCAACAACATATTTTATGGCTGAGCGAGGCTTGTGACTATGTATTTCATAATATGTTTTATCTGTTACGATAAGAAGATTCATTTTTGCGGCAATACTGATTTTCTTTATGCTTTCAATGGGTATCATATCCGTGAAGCCTTCATCTGAAATTTCAAAACAATCGCCAAAAAGAGAGATGCAGGCACTTTCAGCCTTCAATACTCTGTTTCCGTTTTTATCAAGGCTGTAAATAGTCTGCTCGGTATCCTCAAAAAGAAGCTCGTCTGTACCTTTTTTACTTTCCGTTAATTCTTTCAGCACGCCCTTTTGGAACTTATCCCAGCGTACAATGTCGTCAAAGTACATATCTTCACTGTGCCAGAAACCATAATCATCAATTTTCGCTTCAAAACCGCAGGAACAGAAAATCTTATCACTCTTTGTTTTCAGGGTACCGACAGCCTTACATTTCGGGCAGACATAGAGTATTATTTCGGCACTTTGGGCAGGGTTTTCAGCAGTATATTTTTGCGGATTTATTCTTTGCTCATCATAAACATTAAACTGCAGGTCTTCAAGTATATGAGAATACAGCTCATCTATACTCATTTTCTGCACTTCTTCTTTTGAATAGATATTCACAACCTCGCCAAATGTAGGTCCTTTTCGCTTGTTATCTGCCCAACGGGGTATTTTAAGATATCCGCCTTTGTTTCTGTATGTAACAAGAGCACAGTTGCCGTCTTTGACCATTTGTGCATTTCTTTTTGATATATATCCGGTTTCGCCGTTGTTGGTTTTGCCGCCTTCAATATGTATTGCAACATTCACTCCTGCATTAAGATTAGCTACTACTTC
This sequence comes from Acutalibacteraceae bacterium, assembly GCA_036311065.1. Classification (GTDB taxonomy): domain Bacteria; phylum Bacillota; class Clostridia; order Oscillospirales; family Acutalibacteraceae; genus UBA6857. Next base: position 10,073 of record JAXJQQ010000128.1, read on the forward strand.
ATTATAAAGAGAATCGGAGCCTTTTTCACGATGGTAAACAATCGGAGAAGCAAGAAAATTAAGAAGTACTCTCATTGCAGGCTTTCTCATCAGATGATCACTCATAACAAAGCGCATATACCTTCTTATTCCCGTAAGCTCCAAAGCTACATCAAGATTATCTCCGTGATTTGCCATAAGGACAAAAGGCTGGTCGTCTATGTGTATCTTTTCATTGTGCATATTACAAACCTTTTTGAATATGGGGCCGATAATATTCCTTGCACCAAAAATAATAAACTTTGCCCGTGTTGAGCCCTTGCGTATTTGTTTAAGTTTTTGCTTTTTTATATATTGCCCATTTATTTCCTCAACTAATTCAGTCATATAATTTCCTCCGCTTTTTATATTTCAAGATATTCTTGAAGTTTCTCAAAATTTTCTTTTGCATCTTTGACACCAAGAAAATACAGTTCTCCCAATTTTTCCATATCCGGCTCGAGACGGCTGATGTTTACCGGTTCAGAGGGACTGATAACAAAAACTCTGCCATCGTCCCTGAGCTTATCAAGTCTGTCGCATTGCTTATTGTAATTCACATCGTTAAATGGAAGAACTTTTGCAAATTCGGGATAATCTTTGTATATAAAATTTGCCATTTTTATCTGTTCCGGCTTTACTTTATCAGGCTTACGAAAACTATCCTCTCTTGTTTTAATAACTATTATCTTTTCATAGCCCTCATTTATTGCCCAATCGAAAGGTATTTTACAAACACAGCCGCCGTCAAGGCAGGGAGTACCGTCAACATTAACAGGCTTTGAAACTAACGGCAGACTTGCTGAAGCTCTTATTGCCTGAAAAATATCGCTGCATTCATCTCTGTCTATATATTCAGCCTTACCTGTAAGCAGATTGGTTACTACTGCCACTAACCTGCGGGAAGAGTCAAACATACGCTCTTTGTCAAGAGGATCGGTTTTTTCAAGCTCGTTATAAAGAAAATCAAAGCCGATGATACCGTCATTTTTCCTTATGGCACCAAGTCCCACATAATCGCTGTTATGTCTATAGCGCAAATTTGTCCTTGCCGAACGACCTATCTGCCCCGAAACATAATTTGCCGCATTTATTGCACCTGCCGACACACCTACTGTGCAGCTCATATTTATGCCGTTTTGCATAAGGAAGTCCAGAACACCCTCAGTGTATACACCTCTGAAAGCACCACCTTCAAGAACCATACAACCGTTAACAATATTGTCGGGGGCTGTCCCGTCAAGTAAATCATCAATCCTCGAAAACACCTTGCTTCTCATAAGAACTATCCTTTCTTGTTTTTTACTTACCAATATTAATGTTGAACATTCAACTCAACTTCAATTAAATGTCAATTATTGTTGATTTTCAGTTGAAAAAGAATTGAAAAGATGAGGCTACAATTATTAACACAAAATAAAACGAAAGGGAATATCGATATGATAAGTAATCTCTCGCACTCATTACAAAGAAAGGCTCTTGCTTCGCTTGTCGATATGGCAATGAACAAGCTTGGTAACAACAGAGAACAGGCACTTTTGAAAACCGTTGATTTTGTTGAGCAGTTTTGGAACGGTGATTATCCCAAAGAAAAATTTGACAATGTAAGAAATGAAATCAAAAATCCCGATGGCGTGGCAATGCACTTGGTAAATCATTTTCTTGACGGACTTCATCCGAATGTTGCAAAGACCACCGTGCTTAACCTCGGCTTTGAGGCATTCCTGAAGGGTACAAAAACCATAAGAAAAAACAGAGAAATTCACGGCTGTAATATTCCTTGGCTGATTTTGTTTGATCCGACCTCTGCGTGTAATATGCACTGCGCAGGTTGTTGGTCAGGTACATACGGAAATAAGCACAACCTCAGTTTTGAAGATATGGATAAGATAATCACCGAGGGCAAAGAGCTTGGAGTTTACATATATATGCTCACCGGCGGTGAACCTCTTGTGAGAAAAGAAGACATTTTATCCCTTGCTCAAAAGCACAATGATGTTGAGTTTGCCATATATACAAACTCGACTCTGATAGATGATGCTTTCTGTGAAAAGGTTGTAAATGCAGGTAATATTGCTTTTCTCTTATCTGTTGAAGGTACAGCTGATACCAATGATGCAAGGCGTGGAGAAGGACATTACGATGCCGTTATGAAGGCAATGGATAAACTGAAAAGCTATGGAATACTTTTCGGTACATCTATCTGCTATACAAGTAAAAACATTCAAGCCGTTACAAGTGACTCCTTTCTTAAAATGATTTCGGATAAGGGTGCAAAATTCGGCTTTTATTTCCACTATATGCCCGTTGGCAATAAGGCAGTAACCGAGCTTCTTCCCACGCCAGAACAAAGAAAATATATCCTTGAACGTCTGCGTTTTGTAAGAAGCAAGGAATCGGATATCAACTTCTTCCCGATGGATTTCCAGAATGACGGTGCTTTTACCGGCGGATGTATTGCCGCAGGCAGAAACTATTTTCACATTAACTCTGCAGGTGATGCCGAGCCCTGTGTATTTATTCACTATTCCGATTCAAATATTCACGATAAATCAATTTTAGAGATACTGAAAAGTCCTTTGTTTATGGCATACCGTGAAGGTCAGCCATTTAACAATAATCACCTCATGCCTTGTCCGATGTTGGAAAATCCTCAGTGTCTTGAGGCAATAATAAAAAAGACCGGCGCTGTCAGCACTGATCTTGAGTCACCGGAAGCCGTAGAGCATCTTTGTGGAAAGTGTAAAGCATATTCTGAAAATTGGTTGCCCGTTGCCGAAGAAATATGGAACGGAAAATAAAAGTTCATTACAAAAGGAGGGTAATAGATGAAAAAACATATTGCAAATATTGTTACCTTCAGCAGAGTAATTGCTGCTATGGTACTCTTTACATTTAAGGAAATTGGGACACCTTTTTTAATAATTTATGTTTTTTGTGCATTTACAGATTTAGTTGACGGCCCTATTGCAAGAAAAACAGGCTCTTCAAGTGAATTGGGTGCCGTTCTTGACACAATTGGCGATGTTATGACATATCTTGCTTTAACAAAGATACTCATATCGCAAAAGCTTGTTCCTACCTTTATTTTAGTGTGGATAATAAGTGCAGGAGTGCTGTTTTTACTTTGCGGATTTGTATCGAAGAAAAGGTTCCAAAAGTTTTATCTGCCACACACTTATTTAGGTAAAGTTTTCGGTGGGTCTGTGTTCGTATTACCTATAATGATGCAGCTTATGCCGAAAGAAATCTGGATGGCGGTTATCTGTACAATAGCTACCCTACATTCGTTTGAGCTGTTTTTTATTCAGCTTAAATCTGAAAAAGCAGAGCCTTTTGTCCCTTCGGCTCTTCATATGAATAAAAATAAAGGATGATAAACAATGAAAGAAAAATTAGGATACTATTTTGAAAATTGGAAAACCATACCAAACTTGATTTCCTTCATCCGAATCATCTTTATACCAATATTTGCAATTCTTTTTTATAACGGGGAAACCATTGCAGCCGCAATAATTCTTGCTTTATCAGCACTCTCGGATATGGTTGACGGAAAAATCGCAAGAAGGTTTAATCAAGTTAGTAATTTGGGAAAAATACTTGACCCCATCGCAGATAAACTTACCGTTTTTGCTATTGCAATTATTCTTTATTTAAAATTTTCTGTAGCAGAGCATGAGGCATTACGCTCCTTTGCTTGGGTATACCTTATGTTCATCATAAAAGATTTAATAATGATTGTTTTTGGATTTATTATGATTCTTTTGGGTCTTCGTCCCTGCGCTGCTGAGATATACGGTAAAATTGCTACAACGGCATTCTTTGTGGTTATGGTAATCATAATGGCAATAGGTCCCGAAGTCGGTGCTTTCAGGAACTACTTCGTTCTTCCCGACAGTGTAACAATGGCACTTGTATCAGTAGCGGCAATTTCCACGGTAGTTGCTTTCTTAAGTTATCTCCCGGATGTTTTCAGGCAATTCAAGAACAAAATCAAAGGAGAAAACAGAAATGATTAAAGGGGCTATTTCAAAGAAAAATACCGGCTTTGCCACTGTAGAATTTGTAATAGGTTTGATTTTACTGTTCAGACCCGAAGGCTTTACTTCGGTTATAATTATTTGCTTGGGTATCATTTTGATACTACTCGGAATAATGAGCACCATAAACTATTTTCGTACCGAAAAAAGCGAAGCTATGAAAACAAATCTACTGTCGAAAGGACTGCTGTGTCTTATCGGAGGTATGTTCTTTGCTTTTAACTCAAAGTGGTTTATCAAGACATTCCCGATTTCAACAGTCTTGTATGGAGTATTTATGCTACTTTTGGGCGTCGTCAAATTCCAAAGCTCGGCAGATGCCTTCAGATTTAAAATAAAGTATTGGTACATAAATCTTATCAGTGCTGTTCTGACAATCTTTTCTTCGGTTATGATAATAACTAATCCGTTTACTTCTACGGAGTTTATATGGAAATATATCGCAATAGCATTACTTGTTGAGGCTGCATTGGATATACTTTCATATCTCCTATCAAATAGATCTGAAGAGGCAGACACGGTAGTTACAACCAACGAATAGAACAAAAGAAGTGCATTGGATTTTCCTTTTGCACTCCTTTTTTTATATAAAAGGATAAGGACCGCCGAACGACAGCCCTTATCCTGTTTAGTTATACGTATATCAGCTCGTTACAAACAATCTCACTTGCCCATTGCTGAATATTGCTCATTTTCTGCACCCATTCCCATTGGTTTTGTTCTTTTAACTGTTCAGTTACAACTTCAGTTTCTTTCAACTGTTCAACGAGAGCATCAAACATCTCACGAGCTTGAGTTTCAATTTCAGCACAATGCTGATACAACTTACCCTGAATAAGCAGGGTGCTAAAAAGCACCTTCTTATGTTTTTCAAGATAATCTTTGTACATCATACCCCATTTACCGAGAGTGATATTTGCTTCTTCGGGTGGGATAATGAGGTTAGGGATGAGATAATCACCAACACGGCGGTATTGGATTGAATTTTTGTTTGACATAATAACAACCTCCTTATTTTTCACTTTTATCAATGATTTTTAGCAACAACTCGTCAATATCCTCTGTGGGTAATTCCTCTGCCAAAAGCATATTGCGAAACTCATTCATACCGTTGATAAGCAAATCGCATTCAAAATCAGTAAACTTAATTTTTGTTTTTCTGCTCATAAAAATGACCTCCTTGTTTTTGGTAATACCATTTTACAAGGAGGTCTGTGTTTTGTCGAATGTGCGGAATTTCTTATTAAATAACCGATGAGGATAAAGCGTTTTTTTTAGCCACAAGTTCTCGTTTTTTAGATAAAACATTACTATTTAAAAATGATAGAGATTTTTCCATTTCATTGAAAAGCTTCCGTAAATTGTCTTTTGTTATTTTACTCAAATCCACACCAATTATAATATCTCTCAAATCATTGTTTTGTTCCATAATTTTTACAGCATCATATTTAAAATGATGTTTGCAATATTTATAAGTATTGAAAGGTAAGGATGTATCAAAACGCCCTTGACTAATTCTTGATGAAAGATTATTGCCAATGCAAAGAACATCATATATACAATCATAAAGTTCATCTTCTGATTCACAGTTGTCAATTACATTGAAAAGTAAATTCCAATAACGTTTATTAAATTCTAAGTAGTCGGAATTAATTGATTCTAACCAATTAAGAATTCTTTCTGTTCTATATAAACTTACAGTCTTAACAGAAGATACAAGACAAAGTACAACACCTGTAATCAAGCCCGCGAAAATATTAGATAATACTGAAGAGGCATACGGTGCTGTTAATTTCAGTTTCATTGATATAAGCAGTGTTATTATAGCTACTAATATAACCAATAAAGTTACCATTAAATGTGGTAAACTAAAAAACAATCGTATGTTTCTTAATAGTTTTTTTAGTAAGCTTTTTATCTTTATTTTAATAAAAAAAGAATCCATTTAGTTAAAACCTCCTTATTATTGCATTTAATTATATCATAAAATTATTCATTATATCAACACCCTTAAAGCACAAAAACACCCTCTACCGTTTCCGATAGAGGGCATCAGTTTTAAATGTAAAGTTTTACTTCAATATCTTGCCACTGTTTTACTCGGCGTTTTGTGGACTTGGAATAGAGATATTCCTTTGCGTCCTCAACCGTTAATGTGAATTGAGCGAAGTTGAAATAATCACTTATTTCCTGCCATTGGCAATAGCTGCCTGAGCTGCAGCAAGTCTTGCGATGGGCACACGGAAGGGTGAGCAGGATACATAGTCGAGGCCAATCTTGTGGCAGAATTCAACTGATGTGGGG
>JAXJQQ010000129.1:0-31241 GCA_036311065.1 Acutalibacteraceae bacterium
ACACCCGACCTTGCAAAATACTACCCGACAGACGTTCTTGTAACGGGCTACGACATTATCACATTCTGGGTATCGAGAATGATATTCTCCGCTATGGAGCATATGAACGAAATTCCGTTCAAGCACGTATTCATTCACGGTCTTGTAAGAGATGCGCAGGGCAGAAAGATGTCAAAATCTCTCGGCAACGGTATCGACCCCCTTCTTGTTATTGATAAGTACGGTGCTGACGCACTTCGTTTTACCCTTGCAACAGGTAACAGCCCCGGAAACGATATGAGATACAGCGATAAGAAGGTTGAAGCTTCCAGAAACTTTGCAAACAAAATCTGGAATGCGGCAAGATTTATCCTTATGAATCTTGATGAAAATGAGCCTGCTCCTCATATCCCCGAAAATCTTGCTCTTGAAGATAAGTGGATTATTTCACAGTTCAATTCACTCGCTAAGGAAGTAACGGAAAATCTTGATAAGTTTGAGCTCGGTATTGCTGTTCAGAAGCTTTACGATTTCATCTGGGACCTCTTCTGTGACTGGTTCATTGAGCTTGCAAAGATAAGACTTCAGAAGGGCGGCGAAGAAGCAAAGACCGCAAAGGCAGTCCTTGTTTATGTTATGAGTGAAACTCTCAAGCTCCTTCACCCCTTTATGCCTTTCATCACAGAAGAAATATGGCAGACTCTTCCTCACGACGGCGAGACAATTATGAAGTCACAGTGGCCTGAGTTCAGAGATGAGCTTGTGTTTACTGAGGATGAAAGCAAAATGGATATCATTATGGATGCTATCCGTGCAGTTCGTAACAGAAGAGCGGAAATGAATGTTCCACCTTCAAGAAAGGCACATGTTTATGTTGCAACCGACAAGAAGGATATCTTTGAAACTGCCGTTGTATTTATGCAGAAGCTCGCTTCTGCTTCAGATGTTACCGTTGGTGACAGCTTCAATATCGAAGGCAGCGTAAGCATCGTTACCTCTGATGCTAAGATTTACATTCCTATGGGTGACCTTGTTGACTTTGAGGCTGAAAGAAAGCGCCTTATGAAGGAAAAGGAAGCAGCTGAAAAGAAACTCGCTCAGATTAACGGCAAGCTTAATAACCCCGGCTTCCTCGCAAAAGCACCTCAGAATGTTATTGACGGACAGAAGGCAGATGCAGAAAAGCTTACAGAAAAAATCAAGATGATTGACGAAAGTCTTGCATCACTTGGCAAATAAAAATTCAGATAAAAAATGACAGATGATAAATCATCTGTCATTTTTTTGTTAACCTATATATTCAAATCTTTTATAAACCTTGCCGTCTCTTTCAACGGTTTCGTTCCACATTTCGGCAGGTCGCACCCAAAGTCCGCCCTCACCGTAAAGTGCTTTATATACCACCATTTTTTCCATAGTTTCACTGTGAGAAGCAATGCCTATAACCTCGTATTCATTGCCCTTGAAATGGCGGTATTTACCAATCTTGATTTTTTCCATATTATTTAATCATCTTTCCATACTTAATCTGATTTCCGATAAAGCCGATGCCGAGAAGCACGAGAATCACAGGCATGAATATCAGCACTGCAAGAACAAGACCTGTTACAACACCGAGACCCTTGTTACTTTTAACAAAGCCCTGATTGCTGTCGGGGGCAGGGGGGAGATTATCGTAAAGGTTAAGCACTGCCTTTTCGTCGCATATGCCGGGGTTATATAAAAGGGGCTCAACAAGGCTCTGAACTGAGGCAGCGCCCTTTAAGAGCTTTCCGATTTTTATGCCGAAAAGCTTAAGGATGCTGTCAATTATTGCAAGAACACCCATTGTGATTTTGTATTCTGCCGTGTCGGGTGAATAGGGACTGTCACCGCCGTAAAGGTTGCGGACAAGAGAAACAATAAAATCAACAACCCTTTTATCCTTGATGTGTGCATAATCACTCTTTTTAAGCCCGCTTTCTTTTTTTACAAGCTTTGCAATTGTGCCGATTTTCAGCTTGCCTAAAATTTTAGCAAAGGGCTTGATTATCCAGCCGATTTTATATATAAGCTTTTCTTTTACGCTGAATGCAGTTGCAAGCCTTGCAAATTCAGAAATATCATTACCTGCCGCATCAACAACACGGCGGATCATACCGAAGAATTTGTCTTCAAGGTGGTCCTTCAGTTTTCTGCCGTTAATATTGCACTGTACGTCAACACTGTCAACATCAATTTTGCCTTCAGCAGGATTGAAAATGACCTTACGGTATGTTGCAGGATAACCGACTGCGGCAGCTGTTGTGATGTCGTAGAAAACCTTGCCGTTATCAGTGTATTTATAAGAAATGTCCTGCATATGTGTGTGACCTGTGAACATATAATGAAGACCCATTTCTGTGAATTCATCAATGCGTTTTTCAGCTTCACCCATTATGTTGCCTCCGCCGATAATTTTATAAAAAGGAGAAGGGGAGAGCATCGGGTGATGAGTCATAGGAATAATGAACTGACCGCTCTTTTTTGCATCTTCAATCTGTTCGGTTATCCATTCGAAGCAATCATCGGAAAAACCGCTTGCACCCTTGTGGTTTCTGTCGTCGTTAAGTGCAAAAAGGCGGTATCCGTCACAAAGCTGAACAACATATGACATACTGTCACGGTGCACGGAAATTGCTTCGTCGGGTCCGAATTCACGGTACATATCAAAAAGCTCTTCTCTTTTTACTGCGGGCACTGTAACAGCTTCATCACCAACGTATTTTCTTGTAACATCTCCGTCGTGAAAGTCGTGGGTTGCTGTAATTACGTAAACCTTTTTACCGCGTTGCTTAAGTGTACGCAGAAGCTTGATTACGCCCTCGTGGGCTTCTCTTTCAGCCATTGTTGTAACATCACCTGAAACAAGCACAATTTCACTTTCATCTGCTGCTAACTGATTCATAAGTGAGGTGAGAATTTCTTCGCAGTTAAGAAGATCGTTGGGTGTTTTTACATTTTCTTTTTCAAAGCCCTTGCCGGAAACACCTGTTTCCTTTGAATAGTAATGAATATCCGAGATAATGTTTACTTTTAGGGGTTTTATGTTTTCGTACATATTGCTTCTCCTTTATTTTATCTCTTGAATCTTTATTGTGTGGGTTGTTCCTTTTGCAAAATCAAACTCAAAGCTGATATGGCCGTTTTCATAACAGAAGGGGAATTCCTTACCGTCAACGGTCGCGGTGTAATCCTTGCCTTCCTTCATAACACAAAGAAGGTTGAATTTTTTGTTTTCTCCGTAGCAGGTGAAAGTAATTTCGGCATCTGTTTTATCGTTATTGAACACCGTCTTTTCAAGGTAAGTGTCAAATCCTACATTAACGGTACCGGGTGTATAATAAGCCTTGAGCCACATAATAAGGGGAGTTGAAAGACCACCGAAATTATGGAACCAACCGCCAAGACCAGTTACCGTATTTACCATTTCAAAGGTGTAATAGGTGCTTTCAACCTCTCTTTTCCATATGTTAAGAGCAAGATGTGCAATATCCTTAGCGATATCGGCTCTGCCAAGGTCGAGCATACTTTTGAAAATAAACCACTGATGGGGGAACCAGATATTTCCGTTCCAGTATCCGTTTACCATATAGTATGAAGCACTTTTATCAACCGCACTGATGCCGAAGGGCGTATGCATTTCATCTTCGTTTGTTATATGGTCTATGATTTTTTCTGTCTGATTTTCGTCGCATACACCTGCTATAATCGGATAAATTCCGTCAAGACCTTTATTGAGGTTTTCTCCGTCTTTCGTCAGGAATTTTCCCACAGGCTCAAAATTTTCGTTGTGAAGCACATAGCTGTAATATCCGCTTTCTTCATCCCATGAATACTTGTTAAGAGCATTGGTAAGCTTTTCGATATCAGCCTTGTATTCTTCCTTGTCTGCTTTTTTGCCGAGCTTATCAGCAAGAATGGAAAGTATTTTTCCGAAACGGATAACCTGACCTGTTGTGATTACGGGGGAAGCCTTATCACGGAGATTCTGCTTCATCATAGCAACCTGAGCAGGATAATCATCCATTCCGCTTGTGGAATAGAAATAATCATAGGTTGTAAGAATGCCTGATTTGAATTTTGCTGTAGTTGAATTTCTGATTTTGCCTGCAAGGTAAAGGTAATAAAGTCGTGCTCTTGAATAATATTTAAGGATATGGCTTTTATCCTCGGCCTTCTGAAGCATTTCATAAAGCTGATAGATCTGCACAGGTACGGGGGATCCGTGATGCAGGAAGGCATAATCCTTGTTATCCTCTTCACTTAAATATGTATCAAGAATATACTCTGCAAAATCAGGTGCAATTTCATTCATACCAAGACCGATAAAGCCTGAGTCCCAGGTATAAAGGCAGTCCCATCGCTTACCGGGTGTGTGATGAATTATATATTCTCCGTGCTTGTAGATGGGGTACACAACATTTGTCATAAGCGTTGCGGCAAGAATCTGATTTGAAAGCTTGTATTTTTCACCCGAAGGATTTACCTTTATATCAATTGCTGTTGCCTTTGCTTCATTATAAAGTTTTTCGTATTCGGCTTCAGATTTATATTTGGTTTCCTCTTTGGAAATAACAGCATAAAGGACCTTTGATTCACCTTTTTCAATGAATATGGTATGGCTGATTGCATTGTGGAAAAAGCCTTCATCGCTGTGCTTACGGTTGAAGGCCCCTGTAAAGCTTTCCGTAACATCGTCAAAGGTTTCATCTGCATTGGAAAGTCTGGCCGTCATACAATCTTCAAGTGCACCGGTTTCAATCTGACGGAATCTTGTGTTGTCGTCAAATACTCTGAGTCTGTATTCACCGTCTATACCGTCATATTTAAGAGTTGAAATATAACCGCTTTCACATTTTTCATCATTATATATGGGGGTGAAATTAACGGTGTGCTTTTCCACGGAAATTTTTTCCTTGTCCCAATTTTCACAAAGGCAGAGGAAATCGAACTCGGCTGCGCCTGTACCGTTGGAAACAAGGGTAAGCTTTAATTCTCCTTTTTCAAGGGCACCGATATGTATATATGTTGTTCTCAACTCATCAGAAGGAGGCAGAACAACAGTTGTTTTGCCGTTGAGAACAAATTCAGCGGTGTTCTTGCTGTTTATGTAATGAACACCAACCTGTTTGCCTTGTTCGTAGAAAATATCACTTGTACGGTAGCGTAAAGCGAGAACAGCGTTTTTATAGTTGTTATTAACATTGATTTTATAGCTTACGGTGTCGCCTTTTTCACCGCCGAAGGGCTTAAGCACCTTATATGGCATATGCCATTTACCTGCTCTGTCTCCGAGGCCTTTGCCTGAAACAAATCTCTTATCAAGAAATTCACCTTTTTTAAAACCGTCAGCATTTTGCTCGTCCCAAGGTCTCACAATAGCATAATTATATGTGTCATAGCTGAGTGCGTCGGTATAATCGCATTTTTCAGGCAGACTGAGCTTTACATAAGTGTCTGCAGGATATTCAATTGATGAAAAATAGTTTACAACACAGTCTTTTATAATGTCAGTGTTGTTTACAATTTCTGTTCTTACAAGGAAGCTTTCATCGGAAAGCTTAACATATGAAACATCAGCAAAAACCTTATCCTTCCACTCAAGGTCGTGTCTGTAGCTGTAAAAGCTGTAATCCTTATTACAAAGCCAAGGGTGATAAGCAGAGGGGAGAGTAACATTTGGAACTTTTATGTCAAATGCGTGGATTGCCGGTGCAACTGAAAAATCAAAACGGGCACCGTCAACGTAATTATGCTGTTCAATTCTTGAAATACCCGCATATTTTTTACTGAAAGGCCCCCAGTTGTAGAATAAACCGAATTTATCTGTCATGTTTTCACCTCTTTATATAATTATAAGAAGTATACATTATTAGTATAATCAAGTCAAGAATTAAAAACACCAGTTTTAAGTTGGATTAAGTCAGTTGCAACATTTTTGCAATATTCTGTTGTGCACTTAGTACAAAAATACAAAATATATTAATTTTAAGAATTTTTATTTCAAAAACTACTTGCAATTTAATTCCTCCTTTGCTATAATTTAGCCAAGGTAATATAAAAAATATTCAGGAGGTAATCTTATGAAAAAAATATTATCAGTATTTCTTGCAATGTTAATGCTCTTCGGTGCACTTTCAATCGGTGCATCAGCTGTAACAGCAGAGGATTATGCTGACAGTGCTCTTGTTAATGAAAATCAGGTTGTTCTTGTTTTCAAATTCAACGGCGGTAAGTCCTACGGTCCTCAGCGCGTTTATAATCCCACAACCAATAAATTTGATTCTGCACAGGTTGAAGGCGATTATATTATGATCCCTTACAACGAATCAGATCTTATTGTTGGTACAAACATCACTCTTCCTGATGTAACACCCGCTTCAGGCGACAAGTTCATCGGTTGGTATTGTGAAGAAGACGGCAAGACCTATGCAGTTGCAGCTAACGGTTATGAAATTCCCGCTTATGCAGGCAAGGAAGTTATTACTTTCACAGCTTGGTATAAGCCCGCTGAACCCGAATCAGACACTCTTGGTACAATCCTCGGTATCCTTACAAAGGTATTCGGTGCTATTATCGGTATCGTTCTTTACGGTGGTGACACGGAAGCAGGCGTTGCTCTTATGAACAAGGTTCTCGGCGGTCTTGATCTGTAATTTATCAGAACTTAAAGCTCTCCTTCGGGAGAGCTTTTTTCTTGTTTACTTTTTTTATTATATATGTTATAATACATCAGTTATATTTGATTGAAAGGAGAATCGTATTGATAAAACTTCTCAATGATGAAAAAATTGAGCCTCTCGGTAACAATATGAAAATAATTGTCAGCGACAGCCATACCTTCGGCACGGATGCGATTCTTCTTGCATCCTTTGCAAACATTAAAAGAAAAGACAGAGCTTGCGATATGGGAACGGGTTGCGGCATAATTCCGCTTATATGGTGCAAGGGTTATACAAACAGCGTTACTGCAATTGATATTCAACCTAAAGCGATATCACAGCTTGAAAAGTCCATATCTCTTAATGAAATCGAAGGTAGAATTGAGCCGCTTAACTGTGATTTACGCTCTCTTAAGGGAAACATTGAGTTCGGCAGCTTTGACCTTGTAACAATGAATCCGCCCTATAAGCCTGTCGGCACGGGGATTGAAAGCATAAGTGAAGCTGAAAGGATTGCAAGACATGAAGTAATGTGCACAATTGACGATGCTGTTTCTGCTGCTGCAAAGCTTTTGAAATTTGGCGGACGATTTTGTATGTGCCACCGACCTGAACGGCTTTGTGATATTATTGTAAGCATGAGAAATGGCGGAATTGAAGTTAAAAGGGTACGCTTTGTTTGCGAAAAAGAAGGCAAAGCTCCCTGGCTTTTACTTGTTGAAGGTAAACGTGGGTCAAAAAGCAGTGTAACTGTTGAAAAAAATCTTATTATGCATAATTCTGACGGCACTCCGACTGATGAATTCAGAGCGATGTTCGGAGACTATATGGACGGCCATCAGTAATAAAAGGAAGTATATTATGGCAGGTAAATTATTTGTAGTGGGTACACCTATAGGCAATCTTGGTGATATTTCACCAAGAGCATTGCAGACCCTCGCGGATGTGGATTTTATTGCCGCTGAGGATACAAGAGTAACCCTTAAGCTTCTTAATCATTTTGAAATCAAAAAGCCCCTTATCAGTTATTTTGAGCATAACCGCCGTGAAAAAGGCGAAATAATTACTGACAGAATTCTTCTTGGTGAAAGCTGTGCAATAGTTACTGATGCGGGTATGCCTGCTGTTTCAGATCCGGGTGAGGATCTTGTTGCTCTTTGTCACGATAAGGGAATAGAGGTTAATGTTGTTCCGGGACCTTCGGCTTTTGTTGCGGCTATTGCTTTATCGGGACTTCCTGTCGGAAGATTCACATTTGAAGGCTTTCTTTCAATGAATAAATCTGCAAGAAAAGAACACCTTGACGATGTAAAAAATGAAAAGCGCACAATGGTGTTTTATGAAGCACCGCACAAGCTTTCTGCAACGCTTAAGGATTTATATAATGCCCTTGGTGACAGGAAAATAGCAATAGTCAGGGAAATTACAAAAATACACGAGGAAACAATACGCACGACCCTTAGTGATGCGGCGGAAAAATACTCCAAGGAAAGCCTTAAAGGTGAAATTGTTCTTGTAATTGAAGGTGCTCCTGAGACTGCTGAGGAAGAGATAACCCTTGAAGAAGCAGTAAGACTTGCTGAAGTTTATATGAGTGACGGTATCGGAGCAAGCATGGCGGCAAAAAAAGCTGCAAAAGAAACAGGTCATAAAAAAGGCGATATTTATAAAGCATTGATATAATTATGAGGTAAAAAAATGAAAGAATGGATTGATGAATACGGATATCTTCTGATAGTTCTTGCTGTAGTTTCTGTTGTTGCGGCTGTTATTTTTTACTTTGCCGCAAGAGCTTATTCAAGACATCAGAAAGAAATCAAAGCACAGAAGGCGGAGCTTGACAGACTTATAGCCTTAAAAGAAAAATATAAGAATCTTACTCAGGATGTGATTCTTTCTGCAGATAGCTCTGAGCTTTTGGAAGGAGTTGCTCTTTCTTATCAGCTTGTTTTACAAAAGCAGGATGATATTGAAGGTGAGTTCAGTAAAATGAATGATGACCGAAAGGATATTTATGCCCTTGACGTTTTTGTTCAAGACGCTTCATCAAAAGAGTTTTTCACTCAGAATGGGGATATTCTCAGAAAAAGAATAGTTGCCGCTTTTGAAAAAATAGGTATGACTGATTTTGCAAAAAAAATCACTGATATTGCTCTTATGTATGATAAAGACAACGAAACGGTATCTTATGATGAAAAAGTTATTGTCGATTTTGATGATTATATTATCAGTAACGGTATTATAGCTGTAATTAAAAATAAGGCTGCAGAATACATAAAAAATAATTATTGTCAATTTGTAAATTAATTGCTTTTCATTTGACATATTCAGAATTTCAGTGTATAATTGGTGATAATTGATTAAAGGAGGCGGTATCTTTGCGTAAAACAGCAGCGATTATTATGCTTTTGGCTTTGCTTATTGCAATTTTTGCATCCTGCGGCAAGGATGAAGAAACAACAACTCTTCCACCGCTTACGGGAGCTTCAACAACGGCACCGTCAACAACGGCTTACATTCCCGTTGCATCAACTCAGTCAAACACCAATCCGACCTATATACTCACAACAAGCCCTGATAAAACAGTACCGTGGGGAGAAACAACTGCTTACAACACAACATCACCCACAACAACAGCTCCTACAGGAATTGTTATACAGATACCTACAGAGGGTGTTACAAGCCCTGTTCAGCCCAGCTATTCAGTGGCTCCTACAACGGCCCCGACAACTCCCGCTCCCACAACTACAACAGCTCCCACAACAACCAAGCCGACAACAACCAAGCCTGTTGTTAAAAAGAAGGTATCGGTAAGTACAGGAAGCAGTGCATTCAGCGGTGAAGAAACTTTGCTTGTTGATATTGACGGCTCAAACTGGTCAAGTCAGTTTGTTGCAAATACTCAGTATCTTCCTGCTTATATTGACGGTAATAATACGGGAAAAAATGTTAAATGTACCCTTAACAGTAAGCCTGACTCTGCAAATAACTATACAATTACTGTTGATGTGTCAACTCTGTCTCTTTCACCGGGTGCTGTCATAAGCATTTCCTTCCCTGAAGGATTTATTCAGACAAAGGCAGGCACACAGTATAGTTCATCCTTTGAGATTAATTCAACATATTAAAATTAAATCCCTTCATTGAATTGAAGGGATTTTTTTATGTTTAATTATACTTTTTTTGAAATATTAATTGTCAATACGAACGTTTTATAGTATAATAACATTAATTATTTCTATTTATAAGGAAAAATATGTATGAAAAACAATTCTTTTGAGTGGATCAAGCTTGATAATGCGGCTAAAATTTTCCCCGGTCAGAATTCCCGTTCATGGTCAAATATTTTCCGTCTGACTTTTCTTTTGAAGGAAGAGGTGGATCCTGATATTCTTCAGAAGGCTCTTGAAGCTTCTCTTGTCAGAATCCCGACATTTGCCGTAAGAATAAGAAACGGCTTTTTCTGGCACTATTTTGAAAAAAATACAAAGCCATGTCAGGTTCTTCCTGATATAAAAAATCCTTGTTACCGTATCAATTTTAAGGAAAACAACGGATACCTTTTCCGCTTGTATTATCATGGGTGCCGTATCTCTCTTGAAGTGTACCATGCCCTTGCCGACGGCTATGGAGGAGCAGTTTTCCTTTCAACCGTAGTGGGGGAATATCTTAGGCTTAAAGGTTACAATGTTTCTTGTAATCAGTTTGCTCTCAACGTAAATGAAGCGCCAAAGACTCAGGAGCTTGAGGATTCATATAACCGCTATGCTTCATCAAAGGTTAAATATGACCGTAAGGACAATTGGGTATACCACAATGTTGGTACAAAAAATCCTATGCATAGAAATAACTATACTGCAGGCATTATGTCCTTTAAGGAAATTCACGCCATAACAAAAAAATACGGTGTAACAGTTACTGAATTTTTTGCAGCACTTCTAATTGATATTCTTTACAGAAAGCAGCTCAGTGAAGGCGGTAAGCAAAAAGAAATCAGTGCTCAGGTGCCCGTAAATCTCAGAAAGGCATTTCCTTCTGAAACTCTCAGAAATTTTGTTCTGTGCCTCAGAGCAAAAATCAACCCGAATATGGGTGAATATACCTTTGAAGAAATTCTCCGCAGTGTATCATTGCAGCTGAGATTGGTCAATAATGATAAATTTCTGAATTCATTGATGACACAAAATTTAAAAATTGAGCGTAATCCCGTCGCTAAATTTATTCCCTTGCCTATAAAAGATCTTGGCGTCGCCATAACTTTTCTTATAACAGGTGAACAGACTACATCAACTCTTATTTCTAATCTTGGCCCAATCAGCCTTCCTGAGAATATGAGGGAGCATGTTGAAAGGGTATTCCTTTTTACGGGTGCAGGAAAACTGAACGGTGCACGTTGCGGCGTAGCTTCTTTGGGTGATGAGCTCGTTTTCACATTTTCAAACTGTTATGAAGAAAGTGATGTTGAAAGAGAATTTTTTACCCGACTTGTTAAAATGGGTGTTCACGTAAAAATAGAAAGCAACAGAGATTAAGATTTCTGACATTCTGATAAAAGGAGAATTAATATGTCATACTGTGTTAATTGCGGAGTTGAACTTGATGACAGTGCAAAAAAATGTGCTCTTTGTGCAACTCCCGTTATAAATCCAAATAACCCCAATACTGACAAGGAGACGCTGCCTCCTTTTTCAAAGGAAGAGCATATACCCAAGCAGATCAAAGCCAGGATAACGGCACTTATTATTTCTATGTGTATGCTTGTACCTAATATTGTCTGTATTCTTATAAATGCAATATTTTTCCAAGGCACCTTCTGGTCTCTTTATGTTGGTGCAACCTCGTTTCTCGTATGGATAATTTTTGTATTTCCTTTCCTTACAAAAAAGCTACATCCTTATCTTATGTGGGGATTTGATACTGTTTCCGTGGCGTTTTATGTTTTTTTCTTCTTCGCAATGGGGAATGATACCACAAATTGGTATTTGAGTGTAGCACTTCCCATAATAATTGCTGTTTCATTATTAGTTGTTATTTATATGCTCTG
The DNA here is from genome assembly GCA_036311065.1 of Acutalibacteraceae bacterium. Classification (GTDB taxonomy): domain Bacteria; phylum Bacillota; class Clostridia; order Oscillospirales; family Acutalibacteraceae; genus UBA6857. Next base: position 11,707 of record JAXJQQ010000129.1, read on the forward strand.
GGTTAATAAAAATAAGAGGCATTGGTTTATGAAAACAATGCATATTTTTGCTGATATCGGTCTTGTCGGTCTTTTAAGCGGTGCATTGTTCTCAGCAGAGCTTGGCGTTGAATATGCTTGTGCAGTAGGTCTTATTATATTTACCTGCTGTTTGTCAATTGTAGTTTTTATGCTTTACTGCAATACAAGCAAAACCCTCAAAAAGTGGTTTACCAAAAGATTTTTCACCTGATTTTGTATTTGTTTAATCTTAATTTTTTTTGAAAGGAGAGAGGTATATGAATAAATATGATATTCTCAATAAATATTTTGGCTATTCCTCTTTCCGTGAGGGGCAGGAAACGCTGATAGACGGCATACTTGAAGGCAAGGATGTTATGGGGATTATGCCTACGGGTGCGGGAAAATCAATCTGCTTTCAGGTGCCTGCACTTATGTTTAAGGGAATTACTATTGTTATTTCACCTCTTATTTCTCTTATGAAGGATCAGATGAACTCTCTTGTTCAGTGTGGAGTTGAGTGTACCTGTATCAACGGTTCCCTTTCCGAAGCTCAGATGAACGGTATTCTTTACGGTATAAAGAAAGGTGCCTATAAAATCGTTTATGTTGCTCCTGAAAGGCTTGAAAGCAGCAGCTTTATTGAAGTGTGCAGGGAAATTGATATTTCTATGGTTTGCGTTGATGAAGCTCATTGTGTTTCTCAGTGGGGTCACGATTTCAGACCAAGCTACCTGCAGATAAAAGAATTCGTAAATTCTTTTTCTGAAAGACCTATACTGTGTGCTTTTACCGCAACAGCAACAGAAAAGGTAAGAGATGATATTGTGCAGCTTATAGGGCTTGATAATCCTGTTACTGCCGTTACGGGATTTGACAGAGAAAACCTTTATTTTGAGGTTGTTCGTCCAAGGGATAAATTAATTGCTTTAAAGAGATATCTTGACCTTTTCTCCGGAAGAAGCGGAATCGTTTATTGCTCGTCAAGAAAAAATGTTGATAATCTTTACGAAATTCTTTCTCAAGATAAATACAGCGTTACAAAATATCACGCCGGTCTGCCAAGACAGATGCGAAAGGATAATCAGGATTTATTTATTAATGATGAAAAGGAAATAATTATAGCTACCAATGCATTCGGTATGGGTATTGATAAAAGCAATGTCAGCTTTGTTATACACTATAATATGCCGGGGGATATTGAAAGCTATTATCAGGAAGCAGGCAGAGCGGGAAGAGACGGCAGTGATGCTGACTGTATTTTACTTTATAATGGTGCTGATGTACGTGTTCAGAAGTTCTTTATTGATAATCCCGAGGATAATATAAATTTAAGTGAAAAAGAAAAATCAGAATTGAAAAAGTTACGCCTGAAGAAGCTTGAAAATATGATTGAGTACTGCACAGGCAATGTTTGTTTAAGGCATTATATTCTCCGATATTTTGGCGAAAATGCTTACGGTAAATGTCACAACTGTTCAGCTTGCAACGGCAGCGGCTCCAGTGTCGATATAACAGTTGAGGGACAGAAGATTTTTTCTCTGATCAAAAGAGTCGGAGAAAAAGAAAATCAAAGTACCGTTCTTCAGCTGCTTAAGGGTAATGTAAACGATTACATAACCGAAAATAAGCTTGATAAGGTCAAAACCTTCGGTGTAATGTCAGACCACGCTGAAAGCCAGATTCTGAACCATCTTGAATATTTTATCAAATACGGCTTCATTAATGTTGAAGGCAACGGTGTGCTTTCTTTGTCAGAAAAATGCAAGGATGTTCTTTTTGGTGGCAAAAGAATCAGAAAAATGTTGCCTAAGGCTATAAAAAATTCAGCTTCCTCTGAAGAAAACGATGTTGATATCAGACTCCTTTTAAAGCTGAAGCTTCTCAGAAAGGAGCTTGCAAAAAAATCAGGAGTACCTGATTTCAGCGTACTTACGGATGCTGTTTTGAAAAATATAGCAGTTTCAAAACCGAAAAGTATTTCCGAGTTTAGTAAAATTCACGGAATGGCTGAATATAAGGTTAAGAAATACGGTGCAGTTTTTCTGCATCTTATAAACAAACATTATTCCTGATATTGAAAAACATAATCTATAGTGATATAATCTATGAATAAATTTTTTGAAAGGGGGTCATATTATGAGCCGAAAAAAATGGATAGTTTATACTCTGGATAAAGAACTTGCATCTGATATAGCACAGGAATATGATATTGACCCTTTTGCAGCATTGCTTCTTACCTCAAGAGGAATTACAGATGATGAGGAGATTTCCCGATTTTTCTCTGATGAAGCGGTATTATCCGATCCATTTGAAATAAAGGATATGGATAAGGCAGTTGAAAGGATTAAGGCTGTCCTTTCAAATGATGAGCTAATTGCCGTATACGGTGATTATGATGCTGACGGTGTTACTGCAACTGCTCTTTTGTATTCCTTCCTGCAGTCAGAAGGGTACAGAGTTATACCTTATATTCCTGACAGAAATTCTGAGGGATACGGACTTAATAAAAAAGCAATTAAAGAACTTTATGATAAAGGTGTTAATCTGATTGTTACTGTTGATAACGGTGTATCTGCATATGATGAAGTTCTTTATATAAAAGAGCTTGGTATGGATATTGTTATAACTGACCATCATAAAGTGCCTGAAAGGTTACCTGAGGCTGCGGCTGTAGTTGATCCTCACAGACCTGACTGCCCGAGTATGTTTAAGCAATGGGCAGGTGTGGGTGTTGCTTTTAAGCTTATCTGTGCCTTGTCTGATGAAAGTACAGACAGCTTGCTTTCTTCTTATTCTGACCTTGTTACCATAGGTACAATAGGAGATATTGTTTCTTTGACTGATGAAAACAGAACAATTGTCAAGCACGGTCTTCGTGCAATCAACGAAGGTAGCAATCTCGGTGTTGACTACCTTAAAAAGGTTGCGGGAGTTGACGGGAAGAGCATTAATGCAACTACAGTAGCCTTTTCTCTGGTGCCGAGAATAAACGCTATAGGCAGAACAGGCCATGCAGCAGAAGCGCTTAAGCTTCTCATAGCTGAAGATATTGAGTCTGCTGAAGAAAAGGCAGGCCTTGTTGACAGCGCAAATATTAACCGTCAGGAGCTTGAAAAAGAGATAGTTCTTGAAGCACAAAAGCAAATAGAAGAAAATCCTGAAATGCTCAATAATCGTGTGCTGATATTTTCAGGTGAAAACTGGCACGGTGGAGTTATAGGTATTGTTGCCGCAAGACTTACACAGAAATACGGTAAACCCTGCTTTGTTATTACTGATGACGGAACAGAAGCCAAGGGCTCGGCAAGAAGCATTGAAGGTTTCTCGCTTTATGATGCTATATCCTCATGCGCGGAGCTTCTTAGCCATTACGGCGGTCATGTTCTTGCGGCTGGCTTCGGTATGAAAAGCGAGAATCTGTCCTTGTTCAAAGCTGCAATTGAAGAATATGCCAAAAAAGTTCAGATGCCGTTTCCTTTTATTGAGCTTGACTGTAAGCTTCGACCGGAATTTATAAATTCTGATATACTCGATGTTATTGCATCTCTTGAACCCTTCGGGGCAGGCAACCCTCAGCCCTTATTCGGTCTTTTCGGTATGCACCTTCATAATATCACCCCTATCGGTAACGGAAAGCACCTTCGTCTCACTTTTAAAAGAGGAGAAAGTACTATTACCGCTCTTCTTTTCGGAACAACAAAGGATGAATTTCCTTATGAAATCGGTGATATACTTGACCTTGCTGTTAAACTTGAAAGAAATGAATATATGGGTCAGGTTAAGGTCAGTGTATATATTAAGGAAATCCGTATGTCAGGCACTGATGATGAAAAATACCTTAAAAGTATACGCCTTTACGAAAAAATCAAGCGTAAGGACAGACTGACTCAGAGACAGGCTGAGTTCTCACTTCCTGACCGTCAGTTTGTAGGCGAGGTTTATCGGTTTATAAGAAGCTGCGGCGGTTGGAACCACGATATTGATGTGCTTTGCTACCGTCTTAATGATGACGGTTCAAACGCCTGCAAGGTAATGGTCTCAATTGATGCTCTTTGTGAGTTGGGTGTTCTGAAAAACGAAAAAGGCAGAATTTGCCTTGATGATACACAAAAGAAAGTAAATCTTGAAAATTCCGAGTTGCTTTCATATCTGAAAAACTATAACAGTAATGTCTGAAGAAAGGAGAGATAAGATGTCACAGCTATATGAAACGGGTTTTGATAAGCTTTGCGAAAACCTTAAAAACATTTTCTCAGTTGAAGATATGGAAAGAGTAAACAGAGCATACTCCATAGCTTATGAAGCTCACAAGGATCAGAAGCGTCGTTCAGGTGAACCGTATATTATACATCCTGTTGCTGTTGCACAGATACTTTGTGATATGGGTATGGATTGTGACTCAATCTGTGCAGCTCTCCTTCATGATGTTGTTGAAGATACGGAAATGACAGAGAGTGAAATCAGAAGCCTTTTCGGTAATGATGTTGAGCTTCTCGTTGAGGGTGTTACAAAGCTAGGTCAGATTCCACTTTCTGCAAGCAAAGAGGAACAGCAGAGTGAGAATGTAAGAAAAATGTTCCTTGCTATGAGTGAGGACATCAGAGTAATTATCATAAAGCTTGCTGACCGACTTCACAATATGCGTACACTCAGGTTTATGCCTGAAGAAAAAAGACTATTTAAGGCAAGAGAGACCCTTGAAATATATGCTCCCATTGCCCACAGACTCGGTATCCGTGCATTTAAGGAAGAGCTTGAAGATCTTGCAATCAGCTTTCTTGATACGGTTGCTTATAACGAAATTGCTGAAACTCTTGAAAAACAGGTCGAGTCCCGCCAGACATTTCTTGATAATATCAAAAAAGAGATATTTGAAAGAGTTCAACAAGAAGTTCCTAAGGTTCATATAGAAGGAAGAATAAAATCTGTTCACGGCATATACAGAAAAACCTATATGAAGGATAAGACAATAGACGAAATATATGATATCTATGCTGTAAGACTTATTGTTGATTCTGTTTACGAGTGCTACAGCTGTCTTGGTATAATTCACGATATGTTCAATCCCATACCGGGCAGATTCAAGGACTATATTTCTACTCCTAAGCCGAATATGTACCAGTCACTTCATACGACTGTTATCGGAAAAGCCGGTGTTCCCTTTGAAGTTCAGATAAGAACTTGGGAAATGCATCATACTGCAGAATACGGTATTGCTGCACACTGGAAGTACAAACTTGGTATGAGCGGTAAGGCTAAGTTTGAAGAACGCCTTTCCTGGATAAGACAGCTTCTCGAATCTCAGAAGGAGAGCGATGATGTTGAGGATATTGTAAAAACAATCAAATCTGACTTTGTTCCCGAGGAGGTTTTTGCTTTCACTCCCAAGGGTGATGTAATCAGCCTGCCTATGGGCTCATGCATCATTGACTTTGCCTATGCTATTCATTCAGGTGTCGGTAATAAGATGATAGGAGCCAAGGCTGACGGAAGAATCACAACTCTTGACCATAAGATTAACAACGGTGAAATTATTGAAATTCTTACAACCTCATCTCAGGGTAAGGGCCCGAGCCGTGATTGGCTTAAAATTGCAAAAACAGCCTCAGCAAAAAGTAAAATACGCCAGTGGTTTAAAAAAGAAAAAAGGGAAGAAAATATTTCTGAGGGCAGAGCAGAGGTTGAAAGAGAATTCAAGCGTAACAACATAATTCTGCCGGAAAAGCAGATGCTTGAATTTATAGGTAAAATTGCAGAAAGACAACGTTGCAATTCAGTTGATGATTTCTTTGCGGCTATCGGATACGGCGGTATTACCTTCACAAAACTTATTCCAAGAATCAAGGATGATTATTCAAAGCTTGTTAAGGCAACACAGCCTGAATCAGCTCCCGTTGTTCAGCCTCAGAAGAAAGCAGTCAAGAGCACTGAAGGTATTATAATTGAGGGCATTGATAATTGCCTTGTAAAATTCTCGCGTTGTTGTGACCCACTTCCTGGTGATGATATTATTGGCTTTATCACCAGAGGTCACGGTGTTTCAATTCACACAAAAAAATGTGCAAATGTACCTAAGGATATTTCAAAATCGGCTGAGCCTGAAAGATGGATCAATGCGGTTTGGGATACAAAGGTACAGAATTCTTACCGTGTAACCCTTGCTGTTACCTGTATGGACAGAGTTGGTATGCTTGCTGACCTTTCAGCGGTTATTGCCAATATGCACGTTATGATTCACTCTCTCTTTACAAAGGACACCAATGACGGCCGATCAACTATTTACCTTACAATTACCGTTAACGGTGCAGAACATATGAAGAGCGTATGTGAAAAGCTTAAGAAAGTAAAGGGCGTTCTTTCAACGGAGCGTTCAGGTCTGTAATAAAAATAAAGGAAAATGTTTAATGAAAGCAGTTATACAAATAGTAACAAATGCAAAAGTAACCGTGGACGGCAATGTCACAGGTGAAATCGGTCTCGGATTTCTTGTACTTTTAGGTGTTACTGAGGATGATACCGAAAAGGAAATGAAGCTTCTTGCAAAAAAAATTTCTGAAATAAGAATCTTCACTGATGAAAATGATAAAATGAATCTGTCGATTGATAAGGTAGACGGTGAGGTGCTTGTTGTATCACAGTTTACCTTATGTGCAGATCTTTCTCACGGCAGAAGACCTTCATTTATAAAGTCCGCAAAACCCGATATTGCTAATGAGCTTTACGAAAAATTCTGTAATGAACTCAGAAATCTCGGCGTTAAAAAAGTAGCGACAGGTATTTTCGGTGCGGATATGAAGGTTGAGCTTCTGAATGACGGTCCCGTTACAATTGTAATGAACACTGATGAATGGAAAAAGTAATTATAACTAATATATAGGTGGTGCAATATGTCACTTCAACTTGAAATCTTTGCCCCTCAGATGGTGGCTTCTAACAGTTATATTATAAAAGATAATGAAAGTGGAGAAGCTGCTGTTGTGGATGCAGGTGTTTTCAACAACCGCTTCGAAGCTGTTATAAGAGGTATGGGAATAGAAAAGCTCAAATATATTCTCATTACTCACGGTCACTTTGACCATATCATGGGTATTCATAAGCTTAAAAGCTCCTTCGGCGGAGAAATTGTTATTCATGAAAACGATGCTAACTGTCTGACGGATAATAAAAAAAGTCTTTCGTCCAAATTTGGTTTCCTCTGTCCTGCCTTTAAAGCGGATAAAACTGTAAAAGACGGTGATACTCTGTTTCTCGGTAAAGAGAAAATAGAGATTATACATACTCCCGGCCACACAGCCGGAAGCGTTTGCTATAAAACAGATAAAATACTCTTTTCGGGTGATACACTGTTTTATATGACCTGCGGAAGAACAGATTTTCCGGGCGGCAGTATGGAGGATATGCTCTTATCTATGAATAAGCTTAAAGAAATTGAAGGGGAGTACAGAGTTTGTCCGGGTCACGACAGAGAGACAACACTGAGCTTTGAAAAAGAAAATAACCCGTATATGAAAGGTATTTAAAATGTATCTTATTAACCGTAACCACAAATTTCATTATGAAATGGAAAATCTTCTCAGAGTTTTCTTTCCTGAAAAAATTACAGTAACAGATAAAATACCTGAGGGCGAGGATTATGTTATAACTGAGCTTAATGACGGTATTAAAGTAAGTGCAGTAATCGGAAATGAAATATTTGAAGATACATATGTGTATGATGAAACAGATTCAGCCGAAACTGAAAGATTGATGGCAATTACAATGTTCAATCTTCTTTCTGAATATACAGGCTACACTCCGCCATGGGGAATTCTCACCGGTGTGCGACCTGCAAAGCTTATGACTAATCTTATAAAAGAAATGGGTGAAGAAGAGGCTGTTATATACTTTTCAGAGAAACTGCTTGTAAGCGAGGAAAAAACAAAGCTTGCACTTCTTGTTTCAAAGGCAGAAAATCCAATCATCTCTTCAGCAAGTGCCCCCGATTCTTATTCACTTTACATTTCAATACCGTTCTGTCCCACAAGATGCAGCTATTGTTCTTTTATTTCACATTCAAATGAAAGTGCAAAAAAGCTGATTCCGGACTATGTGGAAAAGCTTTGTGAAGAGCTTAAGGTAACAGGGGATATTGCAAAAGAATTAAAGCTCAGACTTGAAAGTGTTTATATTGGCGGTGGTACACCTACTGTGCTTTCGGCTTCACAGCTAAAAAAAATTACAGATTGTGTAAGTGCTAATTTTGATTTAACTGTAATAAGAGAATATACTATTGAAGCGGGACGTCCCGATAGCATAACCGCTGATAAATTTGATGTTATTAAGGAAAGCGGATGCACAAGAATCAGCATAAATCCGCAGACCTTTAATGATGATGTGCTCAGAGAAATCGGTAGACAGCATTCTGCACAGATGACTATTGATGCATTTAATCTTGCAAGGGACAAGAAGTTCGGCAACATAAATATGGATCTTATTGCAGGCTTACCTACAGATACTCTTGAATCGTTTGAAAACACTCTCAGTAAAACGATAGATCTTTCACCTGAAAATATTACGGTGCACACATTATCTTTAAAACGTTCATCAAATATTGTTACCGAAAACCGCAGAACAAATTCCGGTGAGCTTGCATCAGAAATGCTTGAGCTTTGCCAGAAAAGACTGACAGAAGCAGGTTATGTTCCTTATTATATGTATCGACAGAGTAAGTGCTTAGGCAACCTCGAAAATGTCGGTTGGGCAAAAAAAGGATATGAAGGACTTTATAATGTTTATATGATGGAAGAGTGTCATACTGTGCTTTCCGTAGGCGCAGGTGCTGTAATTAAGCTGAAAAAGCCTGATTCAAATGAAATTGAAAGAATTTTTAATTATAAATATCCATACGAATATATAAGCGGCTTTGAGGAAATCTTAAAACGCAAAGAATATATTTACGGATTTTATTCAAAATCCGCTATGACGGGTGGTATTTAATGAACAGACTTAATCTTGAGGTTATTAACAGGAATATAGTGAATAATCCTGAGAAGTTTATTAAAGAATGTGAAAACAAATATATTGAACAGGTAAATGCTGTTGCAAAGGATGTTTCCCTTAAATCAGGCAGAGAGCTTATTATGCTTGCAGGGCCGAGCTCATCAGGTAAAACAACTACTGCCGGCAACTTCAAAAAAGAGCTTGAAAACCTTGGACGAAAAGCCAAGGTTATATCCCTTGACGATTTTTACTCCGATCAGAGCCTTACTTACACCTTCGAGGATGGAACAACGGATTATGAAACTGTTAAGGCACTTGATGTGCCTCTTATAGACTCTTGTCTTTCTGAGCTTATGGAAAAAGGTAAAACCTTTATTCCTTATTTCAGTTTTCACACAAAGAAAAGAGAAGGCTTTTCTGAGATTCAATGTGAAAAAGATGAAATAATTATTGTTGAAGGTCTTCACGCACTGAATCCGGTTATAACAGATCCTCTTGATTCCTACAGCATGAAGAAGGTTTATATAAGTGTATCATCCAGACTTTTTGATGAAAACAGTGTTCTTTTCTCTAAAAGGGATCTCAGGTTTATTCGCCGTCTTATTCGCGATTATCATTTCAGGTCGTCTGATGTTGATTATACCTTTTACCTTTGGAAGGGTGTCAGAATGGGCGAAGACAGATATCTTTTCCCGTACAGTGACAGAGCTGATATTAAAATTGACTCAATTCATCCTTATGAGCCATGTCTTTTTAAAAAAGAAGCAATAAAACTACTTGACCTTATAGGGCAGGATAGTATATACTACTCTTCGGCTGTTTCACTTAAGGAAAGACTCGGCAGATTTAAAAGTATAGATAAAAGTTGCATTCCTGTGGATTCTCTTCTCAGGGAGTTTATCGGATACTGATATCATAAAATAAAAGTAAAGGAGATGACTTTTGTGGCAGAAAGAAAAAAGCAATCACTTCTTGCCGGTGCGGGCGTGCTGGCTATTGCAACAATTGTTGTCAAATTAATCGGTGCGGTATATAAAATCCCCATAAATAACCTTCTCGGTACAGAGGGTTACGGTTATTTCACCGGTGCTTATGCGGTTTATACTCCGCTTTATGCAATTTCAATGGCAGGTTTACCTGTTGCTGTTTCAAAGCTTGTTTCACAGAATATGGAGCTTGGCAGAATTAAGGATGCTAAAGCGATATTCAGAATTGCTCAGAAAATGTTTTTTGTTGTGGGTATAATCGGCATGCTTGTTCTGATGGCAATTGCCGTGCCATACTCAAATTATAATGAGGCACCGATGAATTACATAAGTATTCTTGCGGTGGCTCCCTGTGTTCTTTTTTGTTGTATGATGTCCTCATTCAGAGGTTACTATGAGGGTCTTAATAATATGACTCCTACCGGTGTATCTCAGGTTATTGAGGCTGCTATCAAGCTTCTTTTCGGTCTTGCGGCAACATATGTGTTTATGAAGGCAACACTTACCTATTACGAAGAAAATGCCGTTAACGGTGTTGCAAAAATATTCGGTGTTGAGGTAAGTAACAATGCAGAAGCTCTTGCTGCTATTTATCCGTATTCAGCGGCAGTTGCAATTTCAGGTGTAACACTCGGTTCTGCTATAGGTCTTCTGTATCTTTTTGTGAGATATAAGAGAAAAGGTTTTGGTTTTACAAGGGAAGAGCTTGTAAATTCACCCGAAGCAGAAAGCGACAAGTCAATTATGAAAGCGTTGTTGGCTATTTCTATTCCAGTTGCTGCTTCATCACTTGTTACTAACATCAGTAATCTTATTGATGATATTACTATAAGAAGCCGTCTGGTTGTAGCTCTTGAGAATGGTTTTGATGCAGTTAAAGGGATGTATATTGATACCCTTACCGTAGCAGAAACGCTTGATGAAAATATTTCTACTTATCTTTATGGTATGCACGGATCTGTAATCAATGTTAAGAATCTTATACCATCCCTTACACTTGTTCTCGGTATCAGTGCCATTCCCGTTCTTTCCAAGGCATGGACAGCAAATAATAAAAAGGATATCAAAATCTGTATTGAATCCGCACTCAGAGTGGCTATGCTTATTGCAATGCCCGCGGGTATCGGTATAGCAGTTCTTTCTGAACCTATACTCCACCTTCTTTACGGCGGTGATAATCCTGAATTCGCACCTGCCGCTGCTTCAATGATGTTTGTTTACGGTCTTGCTGTGCCTTTGTTTGCGTTAGCTTCTCCGCTTACAAATATGCTTCAGGCTGTGGGTAAAACAAAGGTTCCTATTGTTACTATGCTTATCGGCGGTGTAATTAAAATTGTGATGAACTTCATTCTTATTGCAAACCCCGATGTTAATATAAAGGGAGCTTGTATAAGTTCTACTGTTTGTTACATGGTTATGATTGTTATTAATATAATTCAGTTAACAAAGGCTACGGGGGTTAAGCTGAATTTTATTTCAGTTTTTGTAAAACCCTTTATTGCTGCTCTGTTCTGTGGGTTAGGTGCATTCCTCGGAAACTATCTTCTGACTGATGTTATGGGTATTGAAAGCAGACTTACAACCCTTGTTGCAGTAGGCTGCGGCGGTGTTTTCTATGCTGTTGCAATCATTCTTGTTAAAGGAATTGCAAAAGATGACCTTGATATGATACCAAAAGGTGAAAAAATTGCAAAAATCCTTGCAAAATTTGGATTATTAGGTTAAAATAGGTGTGTTGAGGTTTTATTATGGTTAATTTCAATTTTAAAGAAAAATACAATATTGATGACCTGCTTCAGATTATGTCTATTCTCCGTTCGCCCGGCGGATGTCCTTGGGATGCGGAGCAAACACATAAGAGCATTAAAAAGGATTTTATTGAGGAAACCTACGAAGCTATTGAAGCTATCAATAAGGATGATAAAGACCTTCTCAGAGAAGAACTTGGAGATGTTCTTTTACAGGTGGTTTTCCATTGCCAGATTGAAACTGAGCAAAATACCTTTAATTTTTCTGATGTTACCGATGAGCTTTGTAAAAAGCTTATTGAACGACATCCTCATGTTTTTGGTGAAGTTAAGGTGGAAGGGACCGATGAGGTGCTTTCTAATTGGGACGATATCAAGCGTAAAAGCAAGGGTCAGAAAACTCAGGGCAGTTCAATGCTTAAGGTTCCTAAAGAATTACCTGCACTTATGCGAAGCCAGAAAATTCAGGGCAAGGCAAAAAAGGCCGGATTTGACTGGGATGATATGTCAGGTGCATTTGAAGCACTTGAAAGCGAAATTAAAGAGCTTAAGGAAGCTATCAGCAAAAATAACATTGATTCCATTGAAGATGAATTCGGTGATGTACTTTTTTCCTGTGTTAATGTTGCAAGGTTTATAGGTGTTGATGCTGAGGAAGCTCTAACCCGTTCAAATGACAAGTTTATAAGACGTTTTGTTGAAGTTGAAAAGCTTGCTGAAAGCAGAAACATCAATATGAAGGAAACACCAATTGATGAACTTGACGAGCTTTGGAAGGAAGCAAAAATTATTTTAGAATCCAATTGAGATGTTTAATCTCATGGAAATATAATCTCACGGAGGATACAAAAATGAATAAAACAGAACTTATCAGTGCTGTTGCAGCTAAGGCTGAAATCTCAAAGAAGGATGCTGACAAGGCAGTTGCTGCTGTTTTCGCATCAATCGAAGAGGCTCTTGTAAAGGGTGAAAAGGTTCAGCTTATTGGCTTCGGTACATTCGAAGTTAAGGAAAGAGCAGCAAGAACAGGTCACAACCCCAAGACCGGTGCTGCTATCGAAATCGCTGCTGCAAAGGTTCCCGGCTTCAAAGCCGGTGCAGCTCTCAAGAACGCTGTAAAATAAGATTTTACATCAGAAGAAAGAGGGACTGTAATACAGTCCCTTTTATCTTTACTTAAGTTATATTTGTTAGGAGTATTTATGAGACTTGATAAATATCTTAAAGTTTCCCGCCTTATTAAAAGAAGAACTATTGCAAATGAAGTGTGTGATGCAAAGCACGTTACTGTAAACGGAAAAATAGCAAGGGCTTCTTATGATGTAAAGGTGGGGGACTTAATTGAAATTCAGATGGGTGAAAATCTTCTGAAGGCAGAAGTGCTGATTGTAACTGAGCATGCAACTAAAAATGATGCAGGACTCATGTATAAAATTATTAAATAATCATAATCCTTTTAAAAAAATAATACAATAGCAGAAGAGATACTCTTTCTCTTCTGTTTTTATTTTAAAAGGAGGATGTGCTATGGCAGATAATAAAGAAAGGTTATTGTTACCTCACAGTATAGTTCTGAAAGACAGAGCAAGGCTAACCGTTACAGGTGTAACCGACGTTGATTCTTTTGATGATACAGCTATCGTAGCATATACAGATATGGGGGAGCTAACCATAAAGGGTACAGAGCTTAAAATAAACAATCTGAGCACAGAAAGCGGGGATTTATCGGTTGAGGGGAATATAAGTGCATTATCTTATGTTGACAGTCTTCCGAAAAACACCTCTTTTTTTGGGAAGCTGTTCAGATGACATATACGGAGCCTCTTTTTAATCAGATAAGCCGTTTTGCAGTAAGTGTTGGCTTTGGTTTTATTATCTGCATTTTATATTTTAATATATTTTTTATCAGAAAGGTAATAAGCAATAAAAAAAGTGCCGTGATTGTTCAGGATGTTGTTTTTGGTATAATCACAACAATTATGTCATTTTTTTATATGGTGATATACAATAACGGAGAAGTCCGGCTTAATCTTTTAATAGGAGAAATAACCGGAGCGGTTGTGTTTTATTTCGCATTGGGTAAGTACACTGTAGCTTATATTGAAAAAACGGCAGTGCTTATAAGGAAGATTGTTTTAAATATTCTGTTGCCTTTGAACATATATTTAAGCTCATTCAGAGTTTTTTACAAAAAAATTAATGTTTATATCAAAAAGCGGAAAAATATAAAAAGAGAAAAAGAAGAATGTAACACCGTAAAAGAAAGGAAAAACATCAAAAATAAATTAAAGAAAAAATTAAAAAAAGAAAAAATTAAAAAAAGAAAAAATAATACCATAAAGCCCTTGAAAAATCAGAATAAATCTGTATAATAAAATATGTATACATCTGATTGTTAGAGGTGATAGTTTTGGCGGTAAAAGACTTTAACGAAGCAAAGAAACAGCAAAAAAAAGCTGAAAAACGCAAGCCGCATAAGGTCCAGATAGTTATTTGTGCTTTAGCAATTTTCGCTATCGGTATGGCTGTATTCGGTGTAATTATACCCAATTATGTTGCTGCAGCCCAGTATAATGAAGAATCTGCAAGAATTGAAAACCGCATTTCAGAGCTTAACGATGAAAGTTCCGAGATTACTGACTCACTCAAAAACACAGATGAATTATTCAATAAAATTGCAAGAGAAGAATACGGATATTGTAAGCCGGGTGAAAAAGTTTTTTACAGCTCGTCATTCGGTGAATAAATTTTAGGAGGACAACATCTTTTTATGCTTGAAATAGGCGCAATCGTTGAAGGAAAAATTACCGGTTTAACTGCATTCGGAGCTTTTGTTAGCTTGCCTGACGGAAAAAGCGGAATGGTACATATTTCTGAGGTTTCCAACTCCTTTGTGAAGGATATTAAGGAAGTTCTTAAGGAAGGCGATGAAGTTAAGGTTAAAGTGCTTAATATTACCGAGGAAGGTAAAATTAGCCTTTCAATCAGAAAGGCTGATGAAAATAATCCTCAGGATTCTCAGAAGAAACGCAGTCCAAGATCCCAGAGAGGTGACAGACCCAGAGCAAATGTATGGCAGGGTCAGCAGAAGGTTCAGAAGGAAGCTATGTCCTTTGAAGAGATGATGGCTCAGTTCAAGCAGGCAAGTGATGAAAAAATGTCTGATCTCAAGCGTTCAACCGACGGAAGATACGGCGGAAACAGAAGAGGCGGCAGAAATAACTGATAAATTAAAGGAGACTCAAGTTGAGTCTCCTTTTGGTTTTTATAATTATATTTTAAACAGTTTTTTTGCATTGGTATTACATTTATCAATTAGCTCCTGTACATCGAGCATTTTTACCTGTGCAATTTTTTCAGCAGTATACGCTATGTGTGATGAGTCGCAGCGCTGACCTCTGAATGGTACGGGCGTCATATATGGTGCATCAGTTTCAAGTAAAAGTCTGTCGATGGGAAGATATTCTGCAACCTCAACGGGCTTTTTTGCATTTTTAAATGTAACCGCACCGCCGAGACCTATATACATTCCAAGCTTTATGATTTCTTTTGCCATTTCAACTGAGCCTGAAAAGCAGTGAACAACACCCTGAGGTTTGTGCTTTTTCAAAAGCCTCAATGTATCCTCGTGAGCTTCTCTGTCATGTATAATTACGGGAAGATCAAGTTTATTAGCGAGGATCAGCTGTTTTTCAAAAATCTCAAACTGTCTTTCTCTGGGAGAAAAATCATAATGATAATCAAGACCTATCTCACCAACAGCTACAACTTTTTTTCTTTTATAGAGCTTTTCAATTTCGCTAATATCTTTGTCGGTTGTTTCTTCTGCTTCGTGAGGATGTACACCGATTGCCGCATAAACGAAATCATATTTTTCAGATAAATCAACAGATTTAAGGCTTGATTTTATATCGCATCCGCAGTTGATTATTTTAGTAACACCTTTTTGAGACAGAGACGAAAGTAATTCATCTCTGTCTTCATCAAAACGACTGTCGTCATAATGTGCATGTGAGTCAAAAATGTTAGTGTACATTTATCTTACCTTTGATCCGGCGGGAATACCGTCAACAAAAATCACCTTTACATCATCTTCGCTACAATCTGCGGCAAGAATCATACCCTGACTTTCAACACCGCAAAGAACTGCGGGCTTGAGATTGGAAACAACAATTACGCTTTTGCCGATAAGGTCTTCAGGTTTGTACCATTTAGCAATACCAGAAGCTACAGTGCGAGGAGTACCTGTTCCGTCATCAAGAGTAAGCTTAAGCAGTTTTTTTGCACGTTTTACGGGCTCACAATCGGTGATTTTTGCTACACGAAGATCTATGTTCATAAAGTCTTCGATACCGATTTTTGCAACGCCTTCAATTTCCTCTTTTTTCTGCTGCTGAAGAGTTTCTTCATAGCTTTTTTCATTTTCCTGAGCAGCCTTCTGACGGGCTTCGATTTCTTCCATAAACTTTTCTGCGTCGATTCTTGCAAACAGAGGTGTAGCTGTACCTACTTTGTTGCCACTCTTCAGAGCACCGAATTCTGCAAGACTGTCATAAGAATCAATGTCACAGTTAATTTGTGTAAGAATTGCTTTAGAGGTTTCAGGCATAAATGCCGATGAAAGAACAGCGATATATCTGATGCCTTCAAGAAGATTGTAAAGAACAGTTCCGAGTCTGCCTTTCTGTGCTTCATCCTTTGCAAGAATCCAGGGGGCAGTTTCGTCAATATACTTATTGCAACGCTTTGCAAGATTCATCATTGCTTCAACTGCATCTGAAATGTGGTAAGAATCAATATTCTTTTCAACATTTTTAACAGTTTCAAGAGCAAATGCCTTGAGCTCATCATCAATTGCTTCGTGACAGTCCGGTGACATAACAGTGCCGTCAAAGTATTTATTTGTCATAGCTACTGTTCTGTTAACAAGGTTGCCAAGAGTGTTTGCAAGATCGGAGTTGAATCTTTCAATAATTGTGCTGTATGAAATTGAGCCGTCATTTGCGTGGGGCATTTCAGAAAGAAGATAGTATCTTGTTGCATCAACGCCGATAAGGTCTGCGAGCTCATCGGCATAAATGACATTGCCCTTGGATTTACTCATCTTATCCTCTCCGAAAAGAAGCCAGGGATGACCGTAAACCTGCTTGGGTAAGGGTTCACCGAGAGCCATAAGCATAATTGGCCAGTAAATAGTGTGGAAACGTACAATATCTTTGCCTATGATGTGCACATCTGCAGGCCAGTATTTTTTGTACTGCTCACTGCTGCCGTCAGGGTCGTAGCCAAGAGCGGTGATATAGTTTGAAAGTGCGTCAATCCAAACATAGATAACGTGCTTATCATCAAAGGAAACAGGAATACCCCACTTGAAGGAGGTTCTTGATACACAGAGATCCTGAAGGCCGGGTTTTATGAAGTTATTAAGCATTTCTTTTTTGCGTGACTCGGGATAAATGAAGTTATCATTGCTTTCAATGTACTCTTCAAGCTGCTTCTGATATTTTGAAAGACGAAGGAAATAGGTTTCTTCCTTTGCTTTTGTAACCTCTCTGCCGCAGTCGGGACATTTTCCGTCAACAAGCTGTGACTCGGTCCAGAAGGATTCACAAGGGGTACAGTAAAGGCCTTCGTATTCGCTTTTGTAAATATCATCCTGTTCGTAAAGCTTTTTGAAAATCTTCTGAACGGTTTTTTCATGATATTCGTCGGTAGTTCTGATGAATTTATCATAGGTTGTGTTAAGCTTGTCGCAGATGCCTTTTATCTCGCCTGCAATATTGTCAACATATTCTTTGGGCGAAATACCTGCTGCTTTTGCATATTCCTCAATTTTCTGTCCGTGTTCGTCTGTACCGGTCAGAAAGAAAACATCATATCCCTGAAGTCTCTTGTATCTTGCAATGGCATCAGTGAGAACAATTTCATAACTGTTGCCGATGTGAGGTTTTCTTGAAGTATAAGCAATGGCAGTTGTAATATAAAATTTACCTTTATCCATTTAATAACTTCCTTTCAATAAATATATTCGTTATATTTTACCAATAAACAACCTCGTTTGTCAATATTATTATTTCTTTTATAATGAACTTAGTTGACATTATTTATAAGTTTTAGTAAAATTTCATTGTAACCATGAACTACTGTTTAGACAGTCAGATGAAAGGAATTTTTATAATGATAAAGAGGAATAAAAAAATGTGCGTTTTAATTGTTCTTATCTGCATTGTCAGCGTCCTTGTTGCATCTATGGGCATATGGCAGATAGCAGTACGTCAGCAATCAAAAAATTATAATCTGACGGTGCTTGATGTTTCCGGAGTACCTTCTCCTTGGCAGGGTGAACCCATTGAGGATACGGTAGAGCTCAGCGAAATCAGTATGCACTATTTGGTGTATGGAGAAGGTGAGAAATCCTTACTTTTAATACACGGTAACGGAGGAAGCACAGAATCTCTTAAGGAGGCTGCTTTGTACCTTGCAAATGATTATACCGTATATGTTCCTGACAGCCGTTGCCACGGTGAAAGCAGTGATCCCGGAGAGATATCATATAAACTGATGGCAAAGGATCTGAAAGAGTTCTGTGAAAAGCTTGATATTGTAAAGCCTTATATTATGGGTCACAGTGACGGCGGAATAAATGCACTTACAATAGCAGCTGAATATCCTGATTTGCCGGGAGCTGTTATTTCCTGCGGAGCCAATTCTGTACCGCAGACATTCAAGCCCTATTTTACAATCGGAGTTAAAATAATGAACTTATTTAAAAAGGATAAGCTTAATGATATGATGCTTACTTTGCCTGATTTTACAACAGATGACTTTGCTAAAATCAAGTGCCCTACACTTATAACTGCGGGAGAGTATGACATAATGTGGCTGTCCGATTCAGTTTATATTCACGAAAGTATTAACGACAGTGATATTATAATTATTAAATCCGGTAACCATTCTTCATATATTTCTCAGGACGGCAAACAGGCATATGCTCTTGCAAAGGACTATTTTAATAAAATTAAAGGAGAGAATTAAAGTGATTAAGCATATAGTGATGTGGAAATTCAAAGATTTTGCTGAAGGTGCAACGAAACAGGAAAATATTATTAAAGTTAAAACTATGCTTGAACAACTGCCTGAAAAAATTGATTTTATCCGTGAAATGCAGGTTGAAATCAATGTTAATCCCAAAGAGGGGATGTATGATGCCATACTTATAAGTGCTTTTGACAGCATTGAAGATGTAAATGCTTACAGAGTTCATCCTGAGCATAAAAAGATATCGTCCTTTGTTTCACTTGTAAGAGAAAGCAGAGCAAGTGTTGATTTCGAAATTCGTGGATGATAATTTAAGCTGTTTAAAAAAACGTAACAGTTGTTAAAGTTTCACTCTATTTTTTAACAATTATTTAAATTTAACAAAAATACTCGACTATTTGTATGTTTGATGATAGAATATCAACATTAAGTTTGATTTTGTCTGATTTCTGACATTTTTGAGCAAAAAGTACATATTGAAAAGGAGAAATTACTTTGAAAGCAAATGAAAGCGTAAACAATTACGCATCATCTCTTAGAATGTATACTAACTATACAGTAAGAGAAATTAAGAAAATCTGCAAGAATATCGGTCCCAGACTTGCAGGTAGTGATCAGGAGCATGAAGCTCACAAGTACATTGCAAAGGAAATGGAAACCTGCTGTGATGAGGTTGCTGTTGAAGATTTCAAGCTTGCCCCCGAAGCATTTATGAGCTGGGTAAGAATTGACGGCGCTCTCATTCTTCTTTCGATTCTTTTTGCATTCCTTAATCTTGCGA
>JAXJQQ010000130.1:0-9783 GCA_036311065.1 Acutalibacteraceae bacterium
AAATCAGGTTAAACTTCAATATGACAATTATGGCAATCTGTCGCTTACCATGCAAACAAAAAGCACCGCAGCTTTTGCTACGGTGCTATATGGTGATCCATCGGAGATTCGAACTCCGGACACCTTGATTAAAAGTCAAGTGCTCTGCCGGCTGAGCTAATGGATCATCTCTGACAGCGTGTTATATTCTAACCTATAATGAAAAAAATGTCAATACTTTTATGCAAATATTATATATTTTTTTCTTAAAATTATACCTGATAACGAAAGGAAAGATAAAAAATGAAATATGTAGTTGTTCTTTATGACGGTATGGCCGACTATCCCGTGCCTGCCCTTGGCGGTAAAACTCCGATGATGTGTGCAAACAAGCCCCTTTTTGATAGTCTTGCTCAGAAGGGTGAGGTAGGTCTTGTAAAAACTGTTGACGACACATTGAAGCCCGGCAGCGACGTTGCAAATATGAGTGTTATGGGCTTTGACCCCCTTAAATATTACACAGGCCGTTCCCCTCTTGAGGCTGTGAGCATCGGCGTAAAGCTCCTTGATGACGACGTAACCCTCCGCTGTAACCTTGTTACCCTCTCCGACGAGGAAAATTATGAGGACAAGACAATGGTTGACTACTCCGCAGGTGATATCAGCTCAGAGGAAGCTGCAGAGCTTATCAGGTCAGTTCAGGAAGCCTTCGGCAATGATATTTATACATATTACAGCGGCGTCAGCTACCGCCACTGTCTCACAGTTCATAAGGGCACAACAGACCTTGGCGATATGACTCCTCCCCACGATATAAGCGGCAGAGTTGTTGGCCCCTACCTTTCAAAAAGTGAAAATGCTGCTGAGCTTGTGGGAATGATGAAAAAGAGCTATAACCTTCTTAAGGATCACCCCGTAAACAAAAAGAGAATCGCCGAAGGTAAAAGACCCGGTAACTCAATCTGGCTCTGGGGTGAAGGCAACAAGCCCATTCTTCCCTCCTTCGAAAGCCTTTACGGACTTAAGGGCTCAGTAATTTCTGCCGTTGACCTTCTCAAGGGAATCGGCATCAGTGCAGGTATGTCTACTCCCGAGGTTGAGGGTGCTACAGGCTATATCGACACCAATTTCAAGGGCAAGGCTGAATGTGCCCTTAAAGAGCTCCGGAACGGCAAGGACTTCGTATATATCCATATTGAAGCTCCTGATGAATGCGGTCACAGAGACGAGCCCGAAAACAAGGTAAGAGCCATTGAGCTTATTGACGAGCAGGTGCTTTCAGTTCTTCTTCCCGAGCTTGAAAAGTACGACGATTATAAAATTATGATTCTCCCCGACCACCCCACACCCATTGTTACAAAGACCCACGCAAGAGATGCTGTTCCCTATATGATTTACCACAAATCAAGCCCCAAAAACGGTGCTGACACAATCAACGAGGACACAGCAAAGGCCACGGGCAACTTTATTGAAAAGGGTGCAACGATTATGGCACATTTCCTTGAGGATTGATATTATATTCCCCTCTCACAGCATACAGCTTTGAGAGGGGATTTTTTTATTAATCACAAAATTTCCTTTAACTTGACACTGCGAAACAAATAAACTATAATTGTGAAGCTGAATTATAATATTAAAAAAAGGAGGAATTGTGTGACTGAAGTAAAAGAAAATAAATCCACTTATCTTCACAGTGCCGTACGGCATTTTATGACGGCAGTGATGTTCGGTCTGCCGCTGATTGTGACAAACGGATTTTTCAACATAACGGAAACAAAATACGTTTATTACATAGTCTGTGCAATATTTTTCATCGTTCCTTCCTTTGCCTACATTTTTAAAAATCTTCCTGAAGCAAAGAAAAACGGAGGTATTCCGAACAGAAAAGAGGGCTTTACCACAATTGACCTTGCAGTAACCGCCTTTGGAATATCCGTTCTTGCTTCAGCTCTTTTCTCATCACACCCTGCTGATGCCTTTCTGGGGCTTACAGCACGGTATCAGGGTGCAGTTACGGTAACGGTTTACATATTGGTATACTTCCTTGTTTCCCGTAACTATTCTCTCAGGCAGAATTACCTTTTTTTTGCCGTTGCCGCCTTTTGTGTTGTCAGTATACTGGGTGTGCTCAACTGCTTTGATATTGACCTTTTCGGCTTTTACAAAAATCTGAGAAGTGACTATAAAACCATTTTTGTTTCAAGCATAGGCAACATTAATTTTTATTCCGCTTATTTCTGTTTGCTGTTTCCACTTGTGATATGCGGTTACTCACTGAC
Organism: Acutalibacteraceae bacterium; assembly: GCA_036311065.1. Classification (GTDB taxonomy): domain Bacteria; phylum Bacillota; class Clostridia; order Oscillospirales; family Acutalibacteraceae; genus UBA6857. The sequence goes on from JAXJQQ010000130.1 coordinate 2,259, forward strand.
CAAGAAAAAGGTCAGTCGCGTGGTTTATTCCTTTGCCCTTGTTGTGGGTACCTTCGGTATGATGGTAACAGCAAGTGAAAGCTTTGCCATAGGCTTCTGCGTGTCAATGCTCATTATTCCCCTTTTCTTTTTCAGTAACAGAAACAAAATGCTGTATTTTCTGCAGAGCGTTGCAATAATAACTGTATCAGCACAGCTTTTCAATTTTGTATACAGTAAAGCAGAAACAACAAACATTGCATTTTCAAAAGCAGTTACAATTTTCCTGAGACCTGAAATTTCAATAACCGTACTTATCCTGAGCATTGTTCTGTATATTGTAATTCTGCTCTTCCCCGATAAACTGAAGCTGTTTGAAAAAATGTACATATTTTTCCTTGTTCTTCTTGTGCTGACGGGAGCAACACTGTTCACCCTTTCAAACACTGTAGGTCTTGGAAAATTGGACAGCTACCTGAGGCTCACTGCAGACTGGGGCACCTACAGAGGCACCATATGGCGATTCTGCCTCAGGGCTTACCGTGAATTCGGAATTAAGGACCTTCTTTTCGGTATAGGTCCCGAATGCTTACAGCACCTTGAATTTGAAAGTGCAGTTTTCGGCAACAAAACCATTGACCAGGCACACAACGAATATGTTCAGTATATTATGACAACGGGCATTTTCGGTATTCTTTCATATGCAGGAATAATGTTTGCAACAGCACTGACAGTTATTAAAAAGCTCCGCCACAGCACCCTTGCTGTTGGTATTTTCGCTTCCCTTGCGGCTTACTGGGTTCAGGCAGTAGTAAACCTTGCCCAGCCCTTTACAACACCGATTATGTACCTTTACATAGCCGCAATAGGCGGTATGTGGATACAGGAAAAGAGAACATATCATTATGATGATAAAAAAGAGACTTTGACTCTGAAATAGAGCCAAAGTCTTTTTTTACTCTTCCATTTGCTTACCGAGAAAGCCTGCTGCAACCTGTGTAAGCTTGATATCTGTCTGAGTGGGGGCAGTAGCCTTATCACCGCAAAGGAGCATAACGGCACCCATCACATCACCGCCACCGATTATAGGGCACATAACGGCTATTTTTACGGGCATCTCCTCGCTTACAACAAGCTCATCACGGTCAGTGCCGAAGATGAAGGAAGCCCTTCTTTCCATATAGCTTTCCACCATAGGTGAAATGCGTTTATTCATAATTTCCTTTTTAGACATACCCGAAACGGCAATAACATGGTCTCTGTCACAAATTACAACTGCAAGACCGCTTGTGCGGTTCAAAACCTCTACATACTGCTTTGTGTAAGGTCCAAGTTCACCAATGGGTGAATATTTTTTAAATATAACCTCACCGTCATTGGAGGTAAAAATTTCCAGCGGATCGCCTTCACGGATTCTCATAGTGCGACGGATTTCTTTGGGGATGACGACGCGTCCGAGGTCATCTATTCTTCTCACAATACCTGTTGCTTTCATATATAATCTTTCTCCTCTTAATGCAAATTGTGTTGTTAGTATTTGTAAGAAGAGGTGATTTATACTGCCGCAAGATTTACTTTTTAGAGTGATTGTGATATAATGAACTAAACGAGGTGATTTTATGAAAGCTAAAGCACTTTTATCTGCAATTACAGGTTTCTTTTTTGGCTTGATTACATATTTCTTACTGCAATATTTACAAATGGATGACGCTCTTTTAATTTCAGGTTTGGGAGGATTTCTATTCTATATTCTGTTATTTGTATTTCTTCTTGTTTACGGAAAAATTATGGATAAAAAGTATGCAGAATTTGAAAAAGAGATAACCTCTCCTATTTTTTATAAAACCAATGGTAATTTCAACTTAGGAAACGGCAAAGTTAAAAACGGAAATATCTATTTTTGCGAAGCAGGTATCGTTTGTTTATGTCTTGATGAAAAACCATATACATTGGATGAAATATTAGTGCAAGACATTGACCATTATCAATTTGATGATATACACTTAAATATTTTTACAAAAGATGAAAGATTATTTGTTATTACACTTCCGAATGCTAAGAACATTATTAAAGTATTAAAACGAAAAGATTGGATACTATACTAATGTTAGAAAGCGAGGTGAATTTCACCTCACTTTTCCTATGTATAAAAAACACCGAAAACCCTGTTTTGACACCAATGCGTTCAATGGGGCAAACTGGCGAAAACCCTAGTGTTTATGTGCCTTTCAGGCGGTTTGCCCTATTATAACGCATTCCTCTATACGGCGTACAATACCTGTTGCTTTCATACATAAAAACTCCACACTATTTAATAGTGTGGAGTTTTTATGTGGATTATTGCCATTATTATATTTAAAAAAAGCAAATGGAAACAAAAAAGACGATCATACAATGGCTTTTGCATGGTCGTCTTTTACTTATTTGCGTTATTTCTTACCTGAGCTTTTCCTGTTCCAGTAAGTATAATTCCAGAACAGCGGCAACTGTTGCCCGCTCTTCGGGTGAGCGGGAAGTAATATATAAGTCGTACTCGGTTATCGGATTGCACTCGAGCATTTTTTTATACAGTGCATTCTTAAACTCCATACCTGTCTGACTACGCTTGAGAATTTCAACAGCCTGATCAAGCACATCCGTATTGCGGTTACGCAAATCGGCACCGGTTACGCAAACCGTAACCTTTTGGGTGACGGGGGCTTCCAGATCTATGCGTACGGTATGGGTGGTCGGGTCAAAGGAAAATTCGACGCTCTTGCCCTCAACCATGACCGAATCCGGCTCAGCGAATCCACGCAAGCACACCGCGTAGTGACGTACCGACGGAATCAGAGAGCAATCGCCCTTTGCAGGATTTATCTCAAACAGAGCCTTCTGAGTGGTATAGGTAAGCTTCATAGTAGTGGTAACCCTCGCACCGTTACGGTACTCGTTTCCGTCGCCGGCATCCTCGTAGAGAGTAAACTCGTTATCCGCTCCCGGGAATACCATAATTTCCAGCTTCTCCGCTCCGCCTAAGCGGTTATCATGTGCCATGTGTACCTGCATAGGTACGATTGCACCAGCTTTGCATAAAACGGGAATAGAATAATCGTTACGGTACAGGTCTAGCATACGGCCTGACAAGCCGTCATAGACACGTCCGGTAAAGAAATCGGTCCAGATTCCCTGCGGAAGCCATGCTCTCACGTGTCCCATCTGAGAGCCTGCGTTATTCTTTTCGGTAATAGGTGCTACAATCATCTGATCACCGAACCAATACTGATTTTTCACATCATAGGCATATCGACATTCAGGATATGTATAATACATAGGCATAACCAACGGCTTACACTCGGTATGTGTGCGATAATTCATTGTGTAAAGATAAGGGAAGAGCTGATGACGTAATTTCAGACATTCACGCATTACCCGTTCGGTTACAACATTGTAATCCCAGGGCTCCTTATTGGCAAAGGGGTTACAGGTAGAATGCAAACGGTTGATGGGAGAGAATACGCCATACTGTATCCAACGGGCAGTCATGTTATCGTCACGGTAACCGAAATGATGGCCGCCGATATCGTGGCTCCACCAGCAATAACCGATATTTGATGAGGTGGCGGTAAATTCAGGCTGAAAGTTCAAGGATTCCCAAGTGATAGATGTATCACCCGAAAAGCCTACAGGATAACGCTGACTGCCCGGACCGCTGTAGCGGGAGAAGAACATAGGTCGTTTGCCGTCACGCTGAATATCCAATATATGCAGATGATTTAACTGCCAAAGCGGATCCAGTATTTCTCGGGGATCATCCAACCTTGCATTTTCATTGCCCTCGTGAATCCACCAGTAGCTATTGCCTTGCTGCCAATCCATCCACCAGAAATCCACACCGTCTTCTTCATAGGGGTGATGGACAACATCAAAGTATGCTTCCATATAATCCGGATCAAGAATATCTAAATAGCAGGGTGTGCCGTCGGCAGGTCGACCGAGGGCCTCACACATCTGCGGATACATAACCTCAAAATCGCGTATGCCTAAGGCCGGATGCAGGTTGAGTGCAGTTTTCAGGTTGTATGTGTGAATATCCTTCAGGAATTGCTTGTAATCGGGAAAGAGCTCCTCATTCCAGGTATAGCCTGTCCAGCCTCTGCGACCGTCAGGGATTTTCGTAATATGCCAATCCATATCGACTACTGCAACTGAGAAGGGAACATCTTCTCTCTTGAATTTTTCCATCAGATCAAGATATTCCTGCTGAGTGTAGGCGTGATAGCGGCTCCACCAGTTGCCCAGTGCATAGGCAGGCAGAAGTGGTGGTACACCCGTCAGTCGGCAGAAGTCCTGTACGGCACCGATATAATCGTGCTTATAGCCGAAGAAATAGAAATCCTTTGTGCCTTTGCGACGGACATCAACCCATCCGTCAGTTAAAACCATACGCTCGCTGTCATCCAGTACAGCAAAACCGCACTGTGAACAGATACCGTCCTCAACTCCTATACGTCCGTCGACACGATCGAGTGTGGAGGTTGTACCGCCAAGTGTTTCAATCGTATCTCCGTCGTGCCAGCTCGGCGGCCAATTCCAAAGCGACACCTGCAGGCTCTCCACGCTGTCGCTGCAGCGTACATGCAATTGAGCTGTTTCAAGAGTAAAAGCATCATCCGTTCTTACCTTAAAATCCACCTTTGGGAAATCACGATGAAAGGCAGTCTGGCTGGCACGGTCCTCAAAAATGCATTCAGGATCGTATTCTATGCGGAGCAAACGATCGGTCAATACGGTAAAACGCCAGTTTTTATAGGTGACTATATTGTCAGGATTTGCTTGCGGGGTAACAGGCCATTGAAATCTTGTATTCATATTCACTCCTCCTTTTTTAATATTATAGTTGTTTTTTTATTGAAAATCAATTGTTATAGTTATGTAAAACAACATTATGTTCATAGATTATTTCCCTATAAGGCAATTAATTATATCCAATCACATTTCAACGAAAGAATTTTATTACGAAATATGGCGACATCAGTCGGAACTAATCCGAAATATTTTTGCAATTACTTCAAAAAGCACACCCTCTCTGCTCCCTTTACCTATCTTGCGATGTTACGAATCCGTCGCGCCAAGACTTTTTTGCAGAAAACCAGCTGTCCGTGTTAGAAGTTGTGCTCAGTTGAGGCTTTGATAACGTCTGTTTTTCATCCTACAATTTAAGGCCGTCACGTGCCAAACTTCGGGGCAATAGACCAAAACTACATGCCAAATAACAAGCAGTCACTTGTCCCCATATTTGCAGGTACGAGTGCTTATATTGATCTTGAGCGAAGAAATCCGGGATTGACACTTTAGGCGTCAATCCCGGATCTTTTCTTATTCACTTAATGTTTTTATGCCTCAGGGAGCGATGGTGGTGGAAGAGGTCTTCATAATCTCCTTTTCCGCCAGCACCTTTCCGCAAACGGTGCACTTCTTTTGTTTTATGCCGCAATCCGTTTTAGTGGCAGCATAAACAGTTGTCCATTTTGCAGTGTGGTTTTCACTGACAGAGGCAATACCGCACTGCTCGTTACAGAAATATCCGGAGTACAGCAGTGATGCGGCTTTAGATGTTACTATAACAGCATCCTTTTTGATTTCGTCAGCCGTTCTTACATCGCTGAAGACATTAACAGCATAAATCTTACCCTTAAAGTAATTGGTGTTACCCTTGCGGTTATCACCGCCGATGCAGAAATTCTTGGTTGCATTGGGTACACTTACCTTGAATGTGGCAGTTTCTTTCTTAACACCGTTAATATACAGCGTAGCAGTCTTACCTGAGAGAGTCAATGCAATTCTGGTGGTTCCGCTTGATGTTCTGATATCAGGCTTAAAGATATGAGACACAGTCTTACCGCCGTTTTTATAGTAAAGCTTCACTCTGCCGTTTGTGGTAACCGAAAGATTAAGAGGAGCCTTGAAGCTGCTGTCATAGTTACCAAAGATGACACCGCCTTCACCCTTTACACTTTTTGATAAAGCAACAGTAGCTTCAATGGTGCCGGGTTTTGATTTGAGGTCGTCAAGCTTATACTTATTGTCTGCGGAGAAGGTCTGTCCCTTCATGGTAACCTTGGTACCCGCAGTGGGAGTCATATAAGCAGAATATAATAAGGATTTTGCACTTGTGGTGACCACAACAGCATCCTTCTTAATCTCGTTGGATGTTCTTACATCACTGAAGATATTAACTGCATAAATGTTGCCCTTGAAATAATTAGTGTTGCCCTTGCGATTGTCACCGCCGATGCAGAAATTCTTTGTTGCTTTGGGTACGCTTACCTTAAGCTTAGCAGTTTCCTTTTTAACACCGTTGATGAACAGTGTTGCCGTCTTACCTGAAAGAGTAAGAGCAATATGGGTGGTTCCTCCGGATGTTCTGACATCAGGCTTAAAGACATGAGATACAGTCTTTCCGCTGTTTTTGAAATACAGACGAACACGTCCGTTGGTAGTAATTTCAAGGTTCAGCGGTGATTTAAAGCTGCTGCTGTAATTACCGAAGATAACACCGCCACTTCCCTTTACACTCTTGGGCAGGTAGATGGTTGCCTCAATTGTTCCTGGTGCAGAGGACAATGCTGAGTTCAGCCTATAACGTTTCTTAGCAGTGAATGTAAGTGCATTCAACTTGGTTGTTGTAAGCTTTGTTGCACCGGTGTAATATTCGGAATAGATAAGACCTGTTGCATCACGGCAGACAAGAACATTATCTTTTTTAATTTGTGACGCACTGCGCTCAAAAGCGAACATATGCACATAATATATTTTGCCCTTGAAATATTTGCTGTTGCCGCTGCGGTTGTCACCGCCGACTTTAAAGTCGTAAGTAAATGCAGGCAGAGGAGCTTTTAGTGTAACGCTCTCTGTTTTGGAGCCGTTTACATAAAGAGTTGCCTTATCAGAGCCAATGGTAACCGCAATATTTACAGGAGAGCCTGAACGCACATCCTTGGAGAAGGTGTGTGAGAATACTTTATCATTATTCTTAATGTAAAGCTTGATTCTGCCGTTCACATCGCCTTCAAGGTTGATGATACTGTCTCCGCTTGAGCTGTAGTTACCAACAATAACACCTGAACGGTCCTGCATATTTTTAGGAATCTGAATTTTTGCCTCAATTGTGCGGGGTGCGGTTGTGATATTAGTGTTCACCTTAATGGCAGTGGATGAGGTAAATGTTGTACCGTTCACCTTTGTCATATCTACATTGCGCTCAACCATCTTTTTACCGCAGTAGATACATTCGCGATAGGTGTAACCCTCCTTGGTAGATGTTGCCTTGACGGTTTTTACCTTACCGTAGCTGTGAGCAGCTATATCACCGGTAGTTGAGTAGCGGGCGATTGTAGAGAACACACCGTTCTCAGCACAGGATTTTTCCTTAACAACCAAAATGAAGTTGGATTGGTAATACATGGAACCGCTATGAAGATTCAGCGAATTAAGAAGAGTTACGAAATAACGCTGACCGTTCTTTACATATGACAGCTGTACATCCTTGTTATGAACCTTACCG
>JAXJQQ010000131.1:0-6273 GCA_036311065.1 Acutalibacteraceae bacterium
AAGAGCTTCACCGTTGAAGAAGACGGTAAGCAGGGTATGCTTGACATTCAGCTCAAGTATGGTCCCAACAAGTCACAGGTTATCACTGGTCTCAGAAGAGTATCAAAGCCTGGCTTAAGAATTTATACAAATGTTGAAGATATGCCCAAGGTAATGAAAGGTCTCGGTATCGCTATCCTTTCAACACCCAAGGGTGTTATGACTGACAAGGACGCTCGTAAAGCTAACGTAGGCGGCGAAGTTCTTGCATTCGTATGGTAAGGAGGTGCTGACATGTCAAGAATTGGTAGAGCTCCCATCGCGATCCCCGCAGGAGTAGACGTTGTTGTTGACGGTAGCACTGTAACAGTTAAGGGTGCTAAGGGCACACTTACAAGAACCATGAACAGCAACATTACAATCACAAAGGACGGCGACACAATCACTGTTACTCGTCCCAATGATCAGAAAGAAAACAGATCACTTCACGGTCTTACCCGTACCCTTATCGCTAATATGATCGAGGGTGTAGCTAACGGCTACAAGAAGGAACTTGAAATCAACGGTATCGGTTACAGAGCTGAACTCAAAGGCAAAGACCTCTTCATGAAAATCGGTTTCTCACACGATATTCTCATGACTCCTCCCGAAGGTGTTACAGTTGAAGTTCCCTCAGCCAACAAGGTAATCATCAGCGGCGCTGACAAGCAGGTAGTTGGCCAGTTTGCAGCAGAAGTTCGTGAAAAGAGACCTCCCGAACCTTACAAGGGCAAGGGCATCAAGTATGTTGACGAATATATCCGCCGCAAAGAAGGTAAAGCCGGTAAGGGTAAATAAGATTGGTAAAGGAGTGACATTTAAATGGTTAGCAGACAAGATAGCAATAAAGCAAGACAGAAGAGACAGAAGAGAGTACGTGCTAAGATCAGCGGTACTGCAGCATGTCCCCGTCTTAATGTTTACCGTTCACTCAGCCACATCTACGCTCAGCTGATTGATGACGTTGCAGGTGTTACACTCTGCTCCGCATCAACTGTAGAAAAGGATTTCACAGAGTACGGCGGTAACAAAGAAGCAGCTCACAAGGTGGGCGAAGCATTAGCAAAGCGCGCTTTGGAAAAGGGCATTGAAGAATGCGTATTTGACAGAGGCGGTTACATTTATCACGGTCGTGTACAGGAGCTTGCAGAAGGCGCTCGTGCCGGCGGCCTGAAGTTCTAAGAGGAGGATATTGATTATGACTAAAATTGATGCATCAGCTTATGAACTTACAGAACGTGTTGTTGCCATAAACCGTGTATCAAAAACTGTTAAGGGTGGTAGAATCTTCAAGTTCTCAGCTCTTGTAGTTGTTGGTGACGGTAACGGCATCATCGGATTCGGTCTTGGCAAGTCAGGCGAAGTTCCCGACGCTATCCGTAAGGGTATTGAAGACGCTAAGAAGAATCTTATGAAGATTTCTCTTAAGGGTACAACAATCCCCCACGAAATCATTGGTAAGTTCGGCGCAGGCGTAGTTCTTCTTAAGCCTGCTGCACCCGGTACCGGTGTTATCGCAGGCGGCCCCGTTCGTGCCGTTGTTGAAACAGTTGGTATTAAGGATATTCGTACAAAGGCTCTTCGTTCAAACAACCCCTGTAACGTAGTAAGAGCTACAATCGACGGTCTTTCAAAGCTCCGCAACATTGAAGAAGTTGCTGAGATCAGAGGAAAGAGCGCAAAAGAAATCTTAGGTTAAGGAGGGCGTTCAAGATGGCAGATGTAAAGGTAAAGCTCGTAAAAAGCCTTATCGGTTCAAAGAAAGATCAGATTGCTACCGCCCATGCACTTGGTCTTAAGAAAATCGGCGACGTTTCAGTTCAGCCGAACAACCCCCAGACTCAGGGTAAGGTGAAGAAGATCTCTCACCTTATCGAGACCACCGAAGCATAATTGAGGAGGTGCGCAAAATGAAATTGCATGAACTTTCACCTGCAGCAGGTTCAACCAAGGAGCGTAAGCGTATTGGTCGTGGTCCTGCTTCCGGCCAGGGTAAAACTGCCGGTAAAGGTCACAAAGGTCAGAAGGCACGTGCCGGCAGAGGCATGCGTCCCGGCTTTGAAGGTGGCCAGATGCCCCTTCAGAGAAGAATTCCGAAGAGAGGCTTTAACAACATCTTCGGTACAGAAATGGCAATCGTAAATGTTGCTGCTCTTGAAGAAGCTTACGAAGCAGGCGCAACAGTTACAGTTGAATCCCTCATCGAAAAAGGTCTTATCAAGAAGGCTCTTGACGGTGTAAAGGTTCTCGGTCACGGTGACATCACAAAGAGCCTTACAGTTCAGGCTAACGCTTTCAGCGAATCTGCAAAGCAGAAGATCGAGGCAGCAGGCGGAAAGACCGAGGTGATCTGACATGATTAGTACTTTTATAAATGCATGGAAGGTTGCTGACCTTCGTAAGAAGATGCTCTTCACTGCACTTATAGTATTGATTTTCAGAATTGGTGCCGCAATTCCGGTACCCTTCACAGATATCACAGAAGCTATCGTTGCTAATAACGACGAAACCTTCTTCGGTTATCTTTCCATGATGACAGGTGAAGCATTCTCAATGGGTACTATTTTCGCATTGTCAATCACACCCTACATCAACAGTTCAATTATCATTCAGCTTCTTTCAGTTGCTATTCCCTACCTTGAGAAACTCTCAAAGGAAGGCGAAGAAGGCAGAAAGAAGATTGCAACAATCACAAGATATACTACAATTGCTCTTGCTCTTTTACAGAGTACAGCATACTTTATCTACCTCAGAGCTCAGGGCTACGTTGTAACAGACGCTAACGGCGACCTGTTCACAGGCTTCTCAGCAGTTCTTCAGGGTATCGTAGTTATTCTTTGCCTCACCGCAGGTTCCACATTCGTAATGTGGCTCGGTGAACAGATCAACGATAAGGGTATCGGCAACGGTATTTCAATCATCCTTTTTGCAGGTATCGTTTCCCGTATCCCCACAATGATCTATATGCTCTGGACATATCTTGTAGCAGGCGGTGCTTATTATGCACTTGTTCCCATCGTTGTTATTTGCCTTCTTGCTATGATCGCATTCATCGTATGGATGGACAACGCTGAAAGAAGAATTCCTGTTCAGTATGCAAAAAGAGTTGTTGGCCGTAAGATGTACGGCGGTCAGAGCACACATATCCCCATTAAGGTTAATATGTCAGGTGTTCTTCCCGTTATCTTCGCTTCATCAATTCTTTCAATTGTTCCCACTGTTCAGATGTTCCTTGATGAGGAAACAATGTCAGACAGAACAAAGACATTCTTTGAAATGTTCAAAACAACCCACTGGTTCTACGCTGTTGTTTATTTCTTCCTGATTCTCTTCTTTGCTTACTTCTATGCAAGCATTCAGTACAATCCCGTTGAAATGGCAAACAACATCAGAAAGAACAGCGGTATGATTCCCGGTCTTCGTCCGGGTAAACCCACTGCCGACTACATTAAGAAGATTCTCAACAGAATCACCCTTCTCGGTGCACTTCTTCTTTCAGTAGTAGCTCTTTTCCCGAACATCGTTTCACTGTTCACACAGCTTATCGGTTCAGAAATGGCTATCTCACTCGGCGGTACATCACTTATCATCGTAGTTGGTGTTGCACTTGAAACAGTTAAGCAGCTCGAAAGCCAGATGATGATGAGACATTACAAGGGCTTCCTTGACTAATTGATAAAAGGAGATGTAACCATGAAGTTAATTCTTTTAGGTGCTCCCGGTGCGGGTAAAGGCACACAGGCAGAGGTAATCTGCAATCACCTTAATATCCCCACAATCTCAACAGGTAACATTATCCGCGCAGCTTTAAAGGCTGAAACGGAAATGGGACTCAAAGCCAAGGAATTCATCAATAACGGTCAGCTTGTTCCCGATGAAGTAGTAATCGGAATTATCAAGGAACGCCTCGCTGAAGACGATTGCAAAAACGGCTTCATTCTTGACGGCTTCCCCAGAACAATCCCTCAGGCTGAAGCTCTTGACGAAATGGGCATTGAAATTGATAAGGTTATCGATATCGAAGTTCCCGATGAAAAAATCGTAGAGAGAATGAGCGGCAGAAGAGTATGTCCCGCTTGCGGTAACTCATACCACCTGCTTTATAAGAAGCCTGAGAAGGAAGGCATCTGCAACGCTTGCGGCGCAGAGCTTATCATCAGAGCTGACGACCATCCCGATACGGTTAAGGAAAGACTTGATGTTTACCACAGTCAGACCGAGCCGCTGAAGGATTTCTATGAAAAGAAGAACAAGCTTTTCATTGTTGAAGGACAGGAAGAGGTTGCTGATACATCAGCCCTTGTCCTCAAAGCATTGGAGGAATAAGCATGATAGTGCTCAAGACTTCCCGTGAGCTTTCCCTTATGAAGGAAGCATGCAGGATATCGGCAGGAGCACTTAAGGTGGCCGGTGAGGCTGTCAGACCGGGTATTTCAACCTGGGAAATTGACAAAATAGCCTATGATTATATAAAAAGTCAGGGCGCTGAGCCCAACTTCTTAGGATTATACGGCTTTCCGGCTACTGCGTGCATTTCCGTAAATGACGAGGTCATTCATGGTATCCCCTCAAAGAAGCGAATACTTAAATCGGGTGATATTGTTTCAATCGATTTAGGTGCAAAGCTTAACGGTTATAACGGCGATAATGCCGCCACCTTCCCTTGCGGAGACATAAGCGACGAAGCAAGGCGACTGCTGGACACAACCCGTGAGAGCCTTTATGAGGCAATCAGGTTTGCGGTCCCCGGCGGAAAGCTCGGTGATATAGCCCACGCTGTGCAAAGCTACTGCGAGGAAAGAGGCTACGGTGTTGTCCGTGAATATACGGGCCACGGCATCGGTAAAGCCCTTCATGAAGACCCAAGCGTGCCTAACTACGGCACAGCCGGCCGAGGCGTACGCCTGTTACCGGGCATGACAATCGCTATTGAGCCGATGATTAACCAGGGTACTGCAAAAATCAAGGTCCTTCCCGACGGCTGGACAGTCAAGACAACTGACGGTAAGCTGTCTGCCCATTTTGAACATACGGTGGCAATCACAAAGGACGGCCCCGTAATCCTCACTCAGGTGTAAGGAGAACAAAATGGATTTTAAGGTTGGACAGGTTGTGTTATCCCTTGCAGGTCACGATAAAGGTGAGCTGCTGGTGGTTGCAGGAACTGAAAATAAAAAGGTTCTTATTTGCGACGGAAAGGGCAGGGGACTACAGAATCCCAAGCATAAAAATCCTAAGCATCTTGAACCTCAATCTGCCGTTCTTGACGGCGACTCAATGGCAACAAATCGTAAGATTAGAAAAACGCTTAATAAGCTGATAGCCCAGGAGGGGTAAAAGTTATGTCAAAACAGGATATGATCGAAATCGAAGGAACAGTTGTTGAGGCTCTTCCCAATGCAACTTTCCAGGTCGAACTCGAAAACGGTCACAAAATTTTAGCGCATATATCGGGTAAGCTGAGAATGAACTACATTCGTATTCTTCCCGGTGACAAGGTCACAGTCGAAATGTCTCCATATGACCTGACCCGCGGACGCATTACATGGAGATCAAAATAAACCTAAACAGTTTGAATTTAAAGGAGGCTATCCTATGAAAGTCAGACCTTCTGTAAAGAAAATATGTGAAAAGTGCAAGGTAATCAAGCGTAAAGGCAAGATCATGGTTATCTGCGAAAACCCCAAACACAAGCAGCGTCAAGGCTAATTTGACGCAAATAATTTAGGAGGTGCAACTGAAACATGGCTCGTATTTCAGGTGTTGACCTGCCCAGAGACAAGAGAGTTGAAGTAGCTCTTACTTACATCTTTGGTATTGGTCATAAAACTGCAGGCGATATCATTGCTGCAACAGGTATCAATCCCGACACAAGAGTTAAGGATCTTACCGAGGACGACGTTTCCAAGCTTCGTGAGTACATCGACCGTAACATCAAGGTTGAAGGTGACCTCAGAAGAGAAACAGCATTCGATATCAAAAGACTTATTGAAATTGGTTGCTATCGTGGCATCCGCCACAGAAAGGGCCTTCCCGTAAGAGGTCAGCGTTCAAAGACTAACGCTCGTACCCGTAAGGGCCCGAAGAAGACCATCGCTAACAAGAAGAAATAATTCAAGGAGGATAATTTTATGGCAAAGGTTGCAAAGAAAGCTACCAACGTTCGCCGTCGCCGTGAGCGCAAGAACATTGACCGCGGTGCGGCCCATATCCAATCCACCTTCAACAACACAATCGTTACCATCACTGATTTAC
>JAXJQQ010000132.1:0-7294 GCA_036311065.1 Acutalibacteraceae bacterium
ATTAGAAAATGTTGTCTTTGCCGAAAAATCAAACTCGAATACCCTTGTTTCTTATGAAGCGAAGGATTATCCGATTTCCTTCAATTATCAGAGTGCAAAAAAGAGTAATATTAAAATAATCGAAAAGGAAGCTGAGCTTACGGGCAATGATGCCTTCCTCACACTGCCTGATATAACTCAGGAAGTGCTTTATGAAAATGTATTTTACGGCATTGATTTGCAATATATTGTAAGCCCTAATAACCTTAAAGAGAATATCATAATTAAAAACAAGTCGGCTCAGAACAGCTTTACCGTTAACTACAATATCGGTGAGCTGACTGCACAGGTCGTTGACGATAAAACAATCAACCTTATGTCAGGATCCGAAGTTATTTATACAATTTCAGCTCCATATATGTATGACGCAAACGGTGAAAAAAGTGAAGGCATAACCCTTACCGTTGACAAAAATAAAAACGGCAAGCTTCGTGTTGACATCACAGTTGACAGTCAGTGGCTTCAGGCTGAAAACAGAGCTTATCCCGTTGTGGTGGACCCATGGATAATAGAAAATACAAAACATCAAATAACGGCTACATATGTTTCAAGTGCTTCTGCATCAACAAACTATTGTGAAGATATTTCTGAATTGCATGTGTCGAATGGAGACAATACATACGGCACATCCTATGCACTGTTAAATCTTGATGGACTTAGTGGTACCCTATATGCAGACCATGTTGTATCAGCAACCTTGAATTTACCATTGAATGCTTATGTAACAGAAACAACATACGCTTATTTATACGAGATAACATCCACATGGAATGCCGGAACTGTTACATGGAATACAAAACCGTCCCTATCATCTGTCGTATCAGATTATTGTAAATTAGATTCATCAAGCGAGTTTATCAATTACGATATTACAAAACTGTATAATCAATGGGAAGAGGATTTTTCCAACAGCAATGGTGTTGCAATAATGCTTAAAGAAAACGGTAGTGTATCATTCAGTGCGGAAGATGAAAACAATCCCATACTTCTTGTTAACTATGTAAGTACAATCGGTATTGATGAGGATTTTTCATACAGTGAGTTTGATATGGGCTCAGCGGGTTATGTGTATATCAATAATCTGTCAGGTAATCTTGTTTTAACAAGGGATGAAACGGACACTACAGGCGAAAACTATCCTTATGACTTTTCTGTTACATATAACAGTCTCGGCAATTTATCAAGCAAGGAGCCGATTTGGTTTAACAGTTATGAGACCACAATGGCTTATGGGTACATTTATAATGATGATGACGGTTCAACAGAGAAGTTGGCATATAAAGTACCGGAAAATACAGATGAAGAAATCGAGTCTTTAGAATATGAAGATAATGAACATGGTTGGCAGAGAATTAAAATCATTGATACTCAAAAAGTGCCTATGTTCACTTTTAACGGTAAAACATTTTACCTTCCTTTGCCGGCGACTGTTGATGTATTTCGTGACGAAGAACGGTATCGCTTCGGTGTAGATGGCCTTATAGAAAAAGGCATTACAGAAGATGACGTAGAGAAAATGGTTTTTTCAAGAGAGTATACATATAATGAAGATGGTACAGTTAATGAAAATCTGTTTTATCTTGTGGACGGAGACGGTGACAAGCTTCAGGTTTCGGTAACTGATAATTCAATAACATACACTCAGCGTGATTACAGAACCGACGGTAATATTACAGGCGATACGTTGGTTTATACCAAAGATGCCAACGGAAATGTAACACAGATAACTCTCAACAATAATGTTCAGGCAACCTTTACTTATGATGCTCTTAACAGAATGACATCGGTTACAAATGATGCTGGTTATAAGCTTACTTTCACTTATGACGGACAAAGCAGAAAAATAGATTCTGTTGCCGAAAGTAAAAACGGAACAGCAGGTCAGAAGGTTTCATTTGAAAGAAAAATAAACAATGTAACAGCCCGTACCTCAGGCGCCAACGGTATTCACGGTGACAGCGATGACAGACTTGTAACAAGTCGCTTCAGCCCTGATCTTAAACTGATTGGTGAAAGCTGTTATACTGTTTCGGGTGAATACCTTGGTGCGGCATCTTATGAACGGTCTGAAAAAACAACAGAAACCTCAGAAACATTATCAGTATTCGGTGATATAAAAAGAATAGGTATCACAGGTAAAGCATCGGATAATCTTCTGAAAAATCACAATATTGAATCTTTGTCCGATTGGACGGCAAGAACAGTTGCGGATGCTGATGCACAATACACAGCATCACTTTCGGATGAAAAAAGCTATGTGGGTACAAAATCCTTTAAATTAACTGCTTCTGATTTTACTAAGGGCGGTGCCGCAGGCTACTGTCAGACCTTTAGTGCCTCAGGCGGTGTTTTACAACCGGGTAAAAAATATGTTGCGTCAGCTTATATAAATGCAGGTGCATTCACAAAAGATGAAGATGCCTTGAGCACGACAAGCTACGGTGGATTTGTGATGGTTGAAATTAAAACTTCATCTGGTACAGACAGAAGATACTCAAATCCCATTACAAATACGGGCGACAACTGGGAACGTGCCTTCCTTACATTTGAGGTGCCCAAAACAGGATTTACGGAAATCACCGTTGCACTCATTGTCCGCAACGGTACTGGTACAGCCTATTTTGATGCTGTTCAGCTTGAAGAAGGGGACTACCCCGGCGAATACAATATGCTTGAAAACAACAGTTTTACATATTCTGCGTCAAACGGTTATGCTTCTTCCTGGAGCAGATGGAATATGCAGTCATCAGATGTTGTTGAAAACGGAAAAATGAAAATAGTTGGTAATGTAACTAAACAAAAGGCCGTTTTGCAGGAGATTGAAGTTGTTGAAAGTGATTTTGATTCAAACTATGTTTTCAGCGGATTGGCTCAGGCAATTCCTGTGTCCCAAAACAGTGGAAGAAGTTACCGTATTCACGCTATAGTATACTATGAAGAAACCGACAGTAACGGCAATCAGATAAAAATGGTATATCCGGCTGAATATAATTATTATGATGATGAAATTCAGTATATCTCAGGTAGCTTTAGTCTGAGGTATCCAAAACATCCTGAGTATACTCCCGACAGAATCCGTATAGTTTGCTGTTATTATAATCAGGCTAATAATGCCTATTATGATTCTGTAAGCCTTTCAAAGTCGGCTGATGTATATGACTTAACGGAGGGTGAAACAGAAATTTCATCTGAGCCTGTTTCAACCACAGATGCAAACGGTTGTGTAACCTCAACTGTTTACCCTGACGGCACCACATATACATACACCTATCATCTTGTTGCAGGTAAATATGTTGTCGAAACCGAAACAGTTACCGAGATTATCGGTGAAGGTCAAACAGAAACAACGGTATACGAATATGATGTACACAGTCGCCTTATAAAGCTTACTGAGCCTGATGGCACAGTATATTCCTACACCTATGACGATTCGGGCAATCTGCTTTCAAGGCTTACTGCAGAAGGTGTAGGCGACCGTTATAACTATAATGCAAACGGAGATCTGCTCACCGAAACCTACGAGGACGGTTCAACCTATACCTACACTTATTATGAAAGCGGTGAACTTCATACTGAAACAATAGTTGAAGACGGCGAAACTTCAGTTTACGAATACAATACTGACGGTACGCTGAAAACCGAAACCGAGTCTGACGGTACCGTATGGAATTATACCTATAACGACCACGGACACCTCTCTTCAAAGCTCAAAGCAGACGGTACCGGAGAAAGATATTCCTATCAATATTTTGACTTCAATAATAACGGTGAATATGACGAATATAAGATATCTCACGAAAACCTTGAAAACGGTGAAGAAAACTGGTATACTTATAATGCACAAGGTGTTTTGACTCAGTTAAGGCAAAAGAAAAATAATAAGGAACTGACTTACAACTACAACGGCGAAGGCAATGTTACTTCCGTTGCCCATAACGGCTTCAATTATAATTATGTCTATGATGATTTCGGTAACACAACCTCCGTCAAAGTCGGCAATCAGCCTCTTATCAGCTATTCCTATCTGCCTGATAAGAGCAACTTAAGTAAAATCACCTACGGCAACGGTGATACAGAAGAGTATACCTACAACGCTTACGGTGCCGTTACCAAAAAAACAGTCAGCGGATTGGGCGATGTTGAGTACAGATATGACTCTGCAGGCAGGCTTACCTATGACAAGGATGAGCTTTCCGACCGTCGCACCTATCATAACTATGACCTTGAGGGCAGGCTTGAAAGCAGGCAGACTCTTGATAATACCAAGTCGAACGCCCATCAGGTATTCCTCTTCTCTTCCGCAAATGTTTATGATGATGAAAGCCGTATCATCCGTAAGGATATGAAAGGCAAAAAATATGCCCTTGATACTTACTATAATTATGATGAAAACGGCACACTTTCAAGCGTTGCCACAACGGCAAGCGGTACCCGAAGCCTTATTTATACCTATGACGAGGAAGACAGAGTAACCGCAAGGTCAATGACTCTCAATTCACCTTATACAAATTCTTACACCTATAATAATGACGGTCTTATTGCCACAGATACGGTTACGGCTAAGAACGGTACCTTCATTTATAATTACACCTATGATGCTAACGGCAATATTACCGAGATAACAAAAAACGGCACCGTTCAGCAAAGGTATGTTTATGATGAAACCGATCAGCTTATAAGGGAAGACAACCGTGATATAAACAAGACCGTTGTTTATACCTATGACGGATACGGTAATATTCTTAATAAAAAAGAATATGCTTTTACCACGGGTGACTTAGGTGCAGTAACCAACACTGTCAGTTATACCTATGATAACACTTGGAAAGACAAGCTTTCAAGCTACAACGGACAAAGCATAACCTATGATTCTATGGGCAATCCGTTGAGCTACCGCGGTGCAACCCTCACCTGGAACGGCAGAAAGCTGATGAGTTATACCAAGGACGGCACAAGCATATCCTATGAATATGACGGCAACGGCTTAAGAACAAGCAAAACCGTTAACGGAGTAAAGCACGATTATTATTACGATGAAAACAATAAGCTGCTTTACGAAATTACAGACGGTGTTTACGAGATTTACTATAAGTATGATGCTGACGGAAACCTTTTCTCCGTTACAAGATACCGTTATTCTGACGGAAGAAAAGATGTTATGTATGCTGAGGTAAACACCCGCGGCGATGTTATTGCTCTGCGTAATTACGGTGGCTCAATTTATTGCAGATACGCTTACGATAGCTGGGGCAGATGTATCTCCGTTACCGATTCCGACGGTAATGCAAGCAGTGTTAATTCTGTTGCTGTTCAGAATTCTATCCGTTACCGTGGCTATGTATATGACCATGAAACAGGATTTTATTATCTGCAGAGTAGGTATTATGACCCGGAAGTTGGCAGATTCTTGAATCCGGATGATGTGGATTATATTGGTTATTCCGGTGAGCAGTTGTCTTATAATGCCTTTGCGTATTGTGAGAATAATGCGATTGTGAGAGTTGATAAAATAGGGTATACTTATGAATATGTATATGAAGCTATATCGGCTGTAGCATATTATCTATATGATTATATTGCTAAAGAGGCTTTGTTTTCTTTTATTAATGATGTGTTAAAAAAAGATGTAGATAGAAAAATTAAAATTATTAATAAAGATGGAGTAATAGTTGAGAGAGATCATAATTATATGTTTAGTGCTAATGTAAGGGTGAGCACTAGCAAGTCAGACAATGATAGTATGTTTATACTGTTTGGTGAGCGATACGCTTGGGAAAAGAGTAAAGAATCCGACAATCACAAAGATATAGGAATGCTGATTAATTATTCTGAGAATATTTATGATGAGGGATCTAATATTGCAAACGGTAAAGATTATAATATATATAATCTTGTATTTGGTGATATTATGTTTACAATCCTATTTATAAGAATAATGTATGATACATATCAATTTAAAAAAGGTTATGATTTAGTATGGGGCGAAAAAGGAAAAGATCCTTCGAACAAGAATAATTATTTATTGTTTAGAATAAAAGATGCTGAAGGCTTTAATGGATTTTATGTCTATTCATATGAAGAGAGGAAGGGATACAAGCTATGAAAAAAGCAGATAAATTATCGCTTGTTCTATCTATTCTTTCGATTGGTGCTTCTTTATTGTCAATAAGTTATTTTTGGATTAAGCCGTTTGAAAGAATGCACTTATCGACAATTTCTATTTATTTATATTTCAGCTTTGGAGCAGTATGCATAGGAATAATGTTTTTATGCGTTTACAGAAAAATTGTAAAGAATGCATACAAAAAACATATAACAAATAAAAGTATATGGAGTTATATACTTATTGTTTTGATAGTATCTTTTGGCACAGTTGTAGTTTCTTATAGTGAGTATTCTTCTTATCAATATGATTGGTTGACAGAAAAAGATGGTTTAGGTATTCAAGAATATGTACCTTATAATGATAGGTTTAATGAAAACAGAGCAGGTTACGAGGGTAAATGTCTTATTGAAAGAGATTATACAAACGGTACTAAATTAATAAAAATTAATAATTATTTTTCACCAGTATCTGCTTATGATGAATTGAATTATTGTGTTGAATATCTTGAAACAGACAGTATACTTTTAAATTCTAAATTTAATTTTGATAAGAGTACTATTTTTAGTGATGGTATGAGGGTAAAATCTATGCCAATAGAGCAAGAAATAGGAGAATTAAAGTATAATCTTTATGTAAATGATGATGATTATGCGTTGAAAATTAACAATTTTAAGTCAACCTTTTATGTAACTCTTGTTAACACTCAAGAATACAATATTGTTTTAGAAGATTTTGTTAATGAAGCATTGGAACAATATTTCTTGTTAGCGAAAGACAGGGGATGGTTAGCGATTAACACAGGGGACGCTATGTGTTGACAAAAACAGAATAAACAAAAAAAGGCTGTCGCGTTAAGCGGCAGCCTTTTACTCCCTCCGCCTTCGCTTCGCTCAGCCACCTCCCTCGGTGAGGGAGGTAAAAAAGCACCCTCTGTGAGGGAAATGTCCTAAGGACAAAGGGGGATGGGCATGTTGCGCTGTCAGATTTGCTGACTGAGGGAGTACCTTTGCCTCTCCTGAAAGGAGAGGTGGCAATGCGAAGCATTGACGGAGAGGTCAAAAAAGCCTTCTCCTTGGAGCATACTCGATGAAGCGCCGCCTGAGGCGGATGAAGCTAATCGAGGATGGCGCAGTGGTCAAAATTCATAGG
>JAXJQQ010000133.1:0-20302 GCA_036311065.1 Acutalibacteraceae bacterium
GAGTTGATGTTGCCAAGCACCTCGCGGATGGAGTTCATTGCAGTTTTCACCCCTGCATCACATTCTCTTAGAAGCTTGAGTGTATGCTCCTTTTGCAAAACGGGAATATTTTCCATTGTTAACACCTGTACCTTTCTTCGGTTTACTTTTGTTATAGCTTTTGCAAAGGAACGGAAAATATACTTAAACACAGAAAGACCGATACTAAAAAGTATCGGTCTTTCTGCAGTAATTTGAATGAGGTAACTATGAAAATGAAAAATCTCGATTTTTAAAAAGTTTACGAACAGCGACTTCAGTCGCTTTCCCCTCGTAACTTATACAACAATAATAGCATTTCTGTATAATATTATCAACACATCTGAAACATTGTTTACATCATATTTACATTTTTTGATGCAAAAGCGATAATGATTTATAAAATAATTCAAAAAAAGGAAAAAAATATTGAAATTTGCGTGTTTTTTGTGTATGCTATATAATAGCAAATTTTTTGGTATTTCAATTTTAAAAATTTAAGCAAATATTTAAAACATTAAATTATGGGGTGATAATTTGAAAGTACAATTTACTGAAACAATTCTCCGTGACGCCAATCAGTCCCTGATTGCAACCCGTATGCCCTTTGCCGATTTTGAGCCTATTCTCTCTGAGCTTGATAAGGCAGGCTTCTACTCACTTGAGTGCTGGGGCGGTGCAACCTTCGACTCCTGCCTTCGTTACCTTAACGAAGATCCTTGGGAGAGACTCAGAAAAATCCGTAAGGCTTGTCCCAACACAAAGCTTCAGATGCTTTTAAGAGGTCAGAACCTTTTAGGCTACAAGCACTATCCCGATGATGTTGTTCGTGCATTCATCAGAAAGAGCGTTGAAAACGGCATTGATATTATCAGAATTTTTGATGCCCTCAACGACCTTCGTAACATTGAGGTTGCCGTTGACGAAACACTTAAATGCGGTGCACATCCCTCAGGCACTATCTGTTACACACTTTCTCCCATCCATTCTCTTGAAAAGTATGTTGAGCTCTCCAAGGAAATGGAAAAGATGGGTGTTATGTCAATCTGCATCAAGGATATGGCAGGCATTATGGGTCCTCAGGAGGCATACGACCTTGTTAAGGCTATCAAGGCTGAGGTGAAGCTTCCCGTTATCGTTCACACCCACTCAACAACAGGCCTCGGAGCACTTACACTGCAGAAGGCTGTTGAAGCCGGTGCAGATGTTATTGACACTGCAATTTCCTGCTTCTCAGGCGGCACATCACAGCCTCCCACGGAAACCCTTGTTTACTCCTTCAAGCAGCAGGGCTATGAAGTGGGCGTTGATATGGACGTGCTTAAGAAAATCAACGATTTCTTCAAGCCCGTAAGAGCAAAGGCTCTCGAAAGCGGTCTTCTTAATCCCGTTGTTCTTGCAACGGATACAGATGCCCTTCTTTATCAGGTTCCCGGCGGTATGCTTTCAAACCTTGTGGCTCAGCTTACAGCCGCAGGCAAGCTTGATAAGTTTGAAGAGGTGCTTCTTGAAGTACCCAGAGTACGTGAGGATCTCGGCTATCCTCCCCTTGTTACTCCTCTGAGCCAGATGGTTGGTGTTCAGGCTACATCAAATGTTCTTAACGGTGAAAGATATAAGAACATCTCCAAGGAAATCAAGAACTATTTCTTCGGCTTCTACGGTAAGGCTCCCGGTGAAGTAAATCAGGACCTTGCAAAGAAAATTCTCGGTGACGAAACACCTGTTACCTGCCGTTTTGCAGATACCCTCGAGCCCTATATGGAAAAGGCAAAGGAAGAAATCGGTGATATGGCAAGAAGTGAAGAGGATGTTCTTTCCTACATCGCATTCCCCACTCAGGCTGAAGCTTTCTTTAAAAAGCGTGACGAAAAAGAAAGAAATACTTTCACATACACCATAAGAGAAGTATAAGGAGGTAAAATAAAATGTTCGATTTAAAAATGCCCCTTACAGATGCTCTTGCAGTTTCCCTTATCGGTATTGTAACTGTTATTCTTATTCTTGCGGTTATTGCCTGCCTGATTCTTCTTGTTTCAAAGGCAATCAGAAGCATTGAAGCTGCTGCCGCAAAGAAAAAGCCTGCCGCTGCTGAAGCTGCAGCACCTGCACCCTCAGGCGTGCCTATGCCTGCAGGTATGAATCAAGGCGAGCTTGAGCTCGTTGGCACAGATGAAAAAACAGCCGCAATTATTATGGCTATCGTTTCCGATAAAAGCGGTATTCCCCTTAACAGACTTTCTTTCAAGTCAATCAAACTGATGGAGGATAAATAAAATGAAATATGTTGTTACATTGAACGGTAAAAATTACGAGGTTGAGGTTACAGAGCAGGAAGCAGTTCTTCTTTCTGTTTCCGAGGCAGCCGCAGCTCCCGCACCCGTGGCAGCACCTGCACCTGCAGCAGCACCCGCTCCCGCTGCAGCGCCCGTAGCTGGCGACGGCACAAAGGTTCCTTCTCCCATGCCCGGTACAATCCTCAGCGTTAACGTAGCTGTGGGTCAGGCTGTAAAGACCGGCGAGGTGCTTCTTGTTCTTGAAGCTATGAAAATGGAAAACGATATCGTTGCTCCCTGTGACGGTACCGTAAAGCAGCTTCTTGTTTCCAAGGGCTCAACTGTTAACACAGACGATGTTCTTGTTGTAATGTGATTCCCAAAAAGTATATTTATATAAAGAAAAGGAGATTTCTTAAATGGAAATGATTAAAGATGTCCTTATCGGCTTATGGGAATCATCAGGCTTTTACGCACTTTTTGCAGACGGTACATTCCTCTGGCAGAATCTTGTAATGATTGCTGTGTCTTTTGTGCTTCTTTACTTTGCAATTGCCAAAAAGTGTGAGCCCTTGCTTTTAGTTCCCATCGCCTTCGGTATTCTTCTTGCAAACCTTCCCGGTGCAGGTCTTATGGACGACCCCACGGGACTTATGGATACATCAAATTTAGTTGCAGGTGCCCATTGGTACGACAGCGGTGTTCTCAGGCTGATATACGCAGGTGTTAAATCAAGTATCTTCCCCTGCATTATTTTCCTCGGCATCGGTTGTATGACCGACTTCGGTCCCTTGCTTTCAAACCCCATGTCACTTCTTTTAGGTGCGGCGGCACAGCTTGGTATTTATGTTGCTTTTGTTATCGCTATCCTTTTAGGCTTTGAGCCCAACGAAGCAGCTTCAATCGCAATCATCGGCGGTGCAGACGGTCCCACTGCTATCTTCCTTACAGGTAAGCTTGCAGGTCATCTCTTAGGCCCCATTGCCGTTGCCGCATATTCATATATGGCTCTTATTCCCTTTATCCAGCCTCCTATTATGAAGGCTCTTACAACGGAAAAAGAGCGTAAGGTTGAAATGAAGCAGCTCCGCAAGGTCTCCAAGGTGGAAAAAATTATATTCCCCGTTGTAGTTCTTGTTATCTGTGCATTCATTCTTCCCTCAGTTGCTCCTCTTTTAGGTTTCCTTATGCTCGGTAACCTTTTCAAGGAGTGCGGTGTTGTTGACAGACTTTCCGATACAGCTCAGAATGCTCTCATGAACATTGTTACAATTATGCTCGGCCTTACCGTTGGTGCAACAACAAACGGTCAGACCTTCCTTCAGTGGGGCACAATTAAAATTGTTGTTCTCGGTCTTGTGGCATTTGCATTCTCAACTGTCGGCGGACTTCTTCTCGGTAAGCTTCTCTATGTTATCACAGGCGGTAAGGTTAATCCTCTTATCGGTGCAGCAGGTGTATCTGCTGTTCCCATGGCTGCCCGTGTTGCTCAGAATGAAGGCAGAAAATACAACCCGAAGAACTTCCTTCTTATGCATGCAATGGGTCCCAATGTTGCAGGTGTTATCGGCTCAGCTGTTGCAGCCGGCTTCCTGCTTGCAATGTTCGGCGGCAAATAAGAATCAGAATACCTTCACGCATCAGCGTGAGGGTATTTATTTTTTTCGTTAAAGTTTTATTAATAAAATTACAATAAGTTTGCACTAAAAAAATGTTATCTTGAAAAATGAACTCGAAGAAGTTTTTATTAAAGGAGAAATGAAAAATGACAAAATGTTGGTTTGACTACAAAACGGTAATTCTTTCAGGTGCATCAAGCGGTATCGGTAAGGACCTTGCAATAAGACTTATCAAGGAGCACGGCTGTAAGGTTATCGGTATTGCAAGAACAGAATCAAAGCTCGCTGCACTTAAGGATGAGCTGGGTATTCACGGCGATAAGTTTACATATTACACCTTTGACGTTTCAGAAAAGGCAAAGTGGTTTGAGCTTGCCGAAACCCTTGAAAAGGAAAACATTCAGCCTGACATTCTTATCAACAATGCAGGTATCCTTCCCAAATTTGACCGCTTTGCAAACTACACCCTTGACGAGGTTGATAAGGCAATGGAAATCAACTTCTTCTCAAGCGTTTATTCAATGAAGGCTCTTATGGATATGATTATGCGTTCAGAAAGTGCCGCAATCATCAATGTTGCTTCCTCAGCAGCTCTTTGTCCTCTTGCAGGCACATCAGTTTACTCAGCAAGTAAGGCAGCTCTCAAGAGCTTCTCCGACGCAGTAAGAGAAGAGCACAGAGGTCAGCTTTACCTCGGTGTTGTTTGCCCCGGCTTTACAAAGACCGATATTTTCCGCAATCAGAGCGAATCCTCCTCAGGCAGTCAGAAGGCTATGAATATGGTAAGCACTGACTGTGACAAGATGGTTGACCTTATCATCAACGGTATGTGGAACAAGAAGGAAGATATGGTATTCGGTATGGATGCTCATATGATGGAAATCGGTAACAAGGCACTCGGCGTTACCTGCACAAAGGTTGCAAGTAAGGTTATGGAAATCTCAGGCCTTGAAATTTTCAGCGAAGTGTTCAAGAAATAAAAAAAGCACCCTGCGGGGTGCTTTTCCACATTATATAGTGGGGATGTTGAAAACTGACCACAACAGTATTTTACTTAAGTGTTAAAACAAAAGAAAAAAGGCAAAAAACATTGACAAAGTGGGAGAAATTGATATATAATGTTTCTCTGCAAGTTATGTCTTGCACTGTTTTATAATTTTAAAAGCGTCGGTCATTATTGCGTTCACTACTATTACTCCTGCAATATGTCCCGTTTTATAAATTAAAATTCAAAGGAGGTTAACGCAATGAAAAGAACTTATCAACCCAAGAAGCGCCACAGAAAGATGGAACACGGTTTCCGTAAGAGAATGGCAACAAAGAACGGCCGCAAGGTTCTCGCTCGTCGCCGTGCAAAGGGCAGAAAGCAGCTCACATACTAATTTCTGACTTTCACTCAAAGGCTTTTCAAGCCGCAAACCCTCGTTCAATATAGTTGGGATTTGATTTTTTGCAAAAGTATATTTCGCTTAATCAGAATACGGATTTTCAGCGCTGCTACCACAGAGGAAAATCCCTTGCAAAACCTGCACTGGTTGTTTATGCAATGAAAAACCGTGTGGGCATTTGTCGTGTCGGAATTACTGTAAGCAAAAAAATCGGCAACGCAGTTGAACGTAACCGATCCCGAAGAATTATAAGAGCCGCATATCAGTCCCTTGTGAAGCAGTACGACATTGCAGGCAGCTACGATTTTGTTTTTGTTGCAAGAACAAAAACGAAATATCTCAAAACCCCTCAGGTGGAAAAAGCCATGACGGAGCTTTTAAGGGAGGTTGGTGCGATAAAATGAAAAAGGTTATCTTAGCCCTTATCAGATTTTACCGCAGACATATCTCACCTCATCTTCCGCCGATGTGCCGTTATTATCCCACCTGCTCGTGCTATGCAATTGAAGCAATTGAAACCCACGGAGCCTTTAAGGGCAGCCTTATGGCGGCGTGGCGTATTTTACGCTGTAACCCCTTTTCACAGGGCGGCTATGACCCGGTACCACCTAAGCGGGAAAAACGCAGAAGGTGACGGGCCTTATTTTGTGTACCTTTATAATCAGGGAAAAATTTTCGGAGGTATTTAGAAATGTTTGATTTCTTATACGGCATTTTCGGATATCTTTTCAGAATTCTTTTCGGCTTTGTTCAGAATTACGGCCTTGCGCTTATTATTTTCACCGTATTCTTCCGTCTTATTCTGTTACCCACAACAGTTAAGCAGCAGAAATCCTCGGCTAAGATGATGCGCCTTCAGCCCAAGCTTAAAAGAATAAGAGAAAAGTATCAGGACTATAATCCTCAGGAAAGACAGCAGAAAATTCAGCAGGAAACATCAGAGCTTTATCAGAGAGAGGGCTATTCCTCAATGGGCGCAAGCTGCTTGCCCCTTCTTGTTCAGCTTCCCATTCTCTGGGGTCTTTACGGAATCATCCGTCAGCCCCTTACTTATGTTCTTGATATTTCAAAGGAAGCTATCGCAGCCCTTTCAGAGGCTGTTACCGCTCTTGGTATTACCGTAGGCACAGGTAAAGGTGCTGCAGCAGCAAGCCTTATGGAGCCCGCAATTATTTCAAACCTTGAAAAAATTATTGAAGGCAACCCTGAGCTTTTAGAAAAGTTCGCAGCAGAAATTGAAACAATCCGCAATTTCGACTTTACTATTTTAGGTATTGACCTTGGCAGTATTCCCAGCACCTTCTATAAGGATTTCGGAATTTCCAAGGCATCCATCCTTATTCTTGCTATCCCTGTTCTTTCCGGTCTTACATCACTTCTCACAAGCGTGCTTACACAGGTCAGACAGAAGAAGACCAACCCCAATATGGAAAATCAGCAGATGATGGGCTGTATGATGCTCTCAATGCCCCTTATGTCACTGTGGTTCACATGGTCACTTCCCGTCGGTATGGGTATGTACTGGATTCTTTCCAATGTACTTGCATTCCTTCAGACTCTTATTATCGGTCATATCTACGCTCCGAGAAAAACAATGGCAAGACTTATGGTTGAAGAAACTATTGAGCGCCGCTCTTATGAAAAAGCTAAGAAAAAGGCACTCGAACCCAGAATTGAAGAATAATCTTAAAATCACATAATTTTAGTAAGATGGTGGTGATAACCAAATGATACATGAAGCTATAGCTACCGGCGCAACCGTTGAGGAAGCACTTGCAAACGCTCAGAAGGAGCTTAATGCACCTGCCCTTGCAGACGTGCATACCGAAATTATCGCAATGCCTCAGAAAAAGATTTTAGGTCTTTTCGGCGGCTCACCGGCAAAGGCAAGAGCATATTATGAAACTCCCGATGCTCCCGCACCCAAGGCGGAAAAGAAGTCTCCTAAGGCTGCTGCCCCCAAGGCAGAAAAGAAGGCTCCCAAGGTAGAAGCTGCTCCCGTAAAGGAAGAGAAGGCAGAAGTTAAGGCAGAGCCCGCAGCTGAGGAAAGAACAG
Organism: Acutalibacteraceae bacterium; assembly: GCA_036311065.1. Taxonomy (GTDB): domain Bacteria; phylum Bacillota; class Clostridia; order Oscillospirales; family Acutalibacteraceae; genus UBA6857. The sequence goes on from JAXJQQ010000133.1 coordinate 7,357, forward strand.
CAGTTAACATTGCTGACAGCAAGAGCATCAGCGCAGCAGCAGAATATCTCAAAAAGATTCTCACCGGTATGGGTGTTGCAGAAGTAACTGCAGAAGCATTCCGTACAAAGGACGACGAAATTATCATTGAGCTTGATTGCGGTGAGGATTACGGCATCGTAATCGGCAGACGCGGTGAAACCCTTGATTCAATACAGTACCTTACAAGACTTGTTGCAAACAAGTACAAGGCAGATGGCGAATATGTAAGAATCTCCGTCAATGTAGGCAACTACAGAGAAAAGAGAAAGAACACTCTCAGAGAGCTTGCAAAGAAGAACTCAGAGAAGGTTCTCAAATACGGCAGAAATGTTACATTTGAGCCTATGAATCCCTATGAACGCCGTATCATTCATACAGCAGTTCAGGAAATCGAAGGCGTGTGCTCACATTCAGTAGGCTCCGATTCTTCAAGAAGAGTTGTTATTACTCTTGAAGAAGGCGTGAAGCCCACTCACCCCTCCAAGGGCGGCTACAACAGAGGCCGTGGCGGAAGAGGCGGTTACGGCAGAGGTAACGGAAGAGGCGGCAGAGGTCAGTCAAACAAGGTTGATGCTCCCGCAAGAGCTCCCAGAACTGATGCCGGTGCTGAAAAGGTTTCCCTTTACGGAAAAATCAACTGATAAGGGACTGTTGCATTAAGCGCAGAACAAAAAGCAAAAAATTAAACAGATGTATTTTAAGGTTAGAACTAAACCCTGAATACATCTGTTTTTGTTTTAATCAAAGTTTTTCTGCTGCACGAAGGTCATCTTGCTTTTTTTAGCCGTTTTTTCGCCCTCTCGCAGTATAACCATACAGCTTCGGGGCGAAGAAAACGCCTTCTGCATCTTAATGCAGCAGCCCTTTTAGTAGTCAGGATAAAACACAGTGCAGTTCTTACGGTTATTTGTTTTCTCGGTGCAATTGTGAATTTTACATTCCTTATTTCCCTAAACTTATTGACTTTTTCCTTAAATTGGTTTATTATCTATAATGCTAAAGAATCTTTACACAGGAGGAAATTAAAATGGAATCATTAATTATGCCTTATGTTACAACAATTCTCGGCGGACTTCTCCGCATTGTTGAATCATTTATGTCAATCGTTATGACAATTGCTCTCGGCTTCGGTCTTGTTTCAGGTCCCGCAGTTGATCAGCCTATGACCTTCCAGGATGCTGAAAGCATTCAGATGTCAGCAGTTCTTTGGGCAGATACTCACTCAAGCTCAACAGGCTTCAATCCCTATTACCTTGATTGCGGCTTTGAGGATATTGCAAACAGCGGTCTTGATTTTGATGCACTTGTTATTGCAGGTGATATTTCAGAATTCGGTGACGGCCCTTCATACGATATAGTATGGAATGCAATTGATAAGAGCGTTATGAAGGATGATGCAATTCTTCTTGCAACAGGTAACCACGATATCCGTCTTGACTATAACGGTCAGATGAGCATGATCAATGCTAAGGCTGCAGAATATCTTGATATTACAATTGATAAGCCTTACTATTCCTACGATGTAAACGGCTATACCTTTATTGTTATGGGCTCAGACGAATGGCAGTTTGAAAAGGCTGTTATCTCAGAAGAACAGCTTGCTTTTATTGACAGTGAGCTGGCGAGAGCTACCGCTGACGGCAAGCCTGCATTCGTAGTATGCCATCAGTCACTTTCCGAAACTCACGGTCTTCCCGAGGTTTGGGAAAACGGCGACCTCGGTACTGATTCATCAGCAGTAAGAGATGTTCTTGTTAAGTACAATAATGTATTCTATATCAGCGGTCACCTTCATGACGGCGTTTACGAGAACAGCCTTAATGTTCTTGACGAAGCAAAGGGTGTTTACTCAGTAAACCTTCCTGCTTACGGTAAGGATAATGACTACGGCGCATATGCTCAGGTTGGCCTCGGTACATACCTTGAGGTTTATGCAGACAGAGTTGTTTTCACAGCAAGAGACTTCCACGCAGGTCTTAAGCTTGCTGATTCAAACGGCGACAATATGACACGCACCTTCTACCTCAAATGAGAATAAGTAATTTAAAAACGGCTGTCCGATGGACAGCCGTTTTTTCTCGTTGATTTACACATAAAAAATAGTCATTTTAAACATTGTAAATGTATACCGTTTCTGTTAAAATATTACTGTACAGCATACGAAGGGAGGAGATGTTTATGGCCAGAATTACAACGGAACACGGAAAAGGCTATGAATATGTCCTCAACGCACCTATGGGTAACCTGAATGCCTTCGCTTCGGTACTGTCGGCTGCAATGGATATCCATAAAAGAAGAGGTATTACCTGTGAGCATACTCTGCGCTGCTACAAAGAAAAAATAGAAATCTGCAAATTTTCGGATTTGAAGAAAAACAGGAAATTCAGACTGTACCTCAAAGAGGATATAGCTTGTATCAGAAAGGGTATTTCATTTTTTCCTTTACCTTTTCTGCTTATTACCTTTTTTGTCTGGGCAAGCATAGTTGCAGAGGTTATATGGCTTGTGCCATTGTTACTGCTGCTTCTTCCATTCTGCTTCGGAAAATGTCTTGTAATAAAGCCGAAAAAAGGCAGGAGAATAAAAATGGGATATTCTGTCTTTTCCGATAAGGAATTGATTGAAAGAATAATGGCGAACTATTAAAAAGGAGAACTGAAAAATGGAAAACAATTATGTATTCAAGGACTCAGCACCCAACACTATTGAAAATGCATATTTCGATAATCCTCAGCCGAAAATTCCTTTCAGAATGAGAATCAAGGAAAGAATGCACACAACAAAGCCTATGATAATAATGGGTGCGGCTAATCTTCTTATTATTCTTGTAACGGGGCTTGTGAATTTTGCAGTAAATATGATTTTTGAAAATCAGGAATACTCATATATTACGGATTATTCCGAAACTGCAATAACTGATTGTATTATAGATTTTATAACAGTTCTTATACTTGTTATGTTCGGCTTTCTTGCTTATAAAAAATTTATCGGTATGCTTAAATTTGCAGGCTGCTATACCGCCGCCGCACTTGTTGCCAAGCTTTTTGTAAGTTTAGGCGATGTAATAACTCTTTTTGTTGTTGATGCGGCAGGTACCGGTGATTTTATCCTTTCAAAATATTATATGGTTTCAAGCATTCTCAGTGTTATTGCCCTTCTTGTTACCTTTGGTTTAAGCATACTTTTCACAAGGCTTCTTATAAGAAAAGGTTAAAAAAGTATCGTAATACATACTTTTCGGCATTGAAAAGTATCAAAGTTGATATTGTATTTCCTTGCTGTTTAACGTACAATGATATTGTCAGAAAAACAAAACCGGTTTTAATCAATTAGCGAGGTGAAAGCAAATGGACAAAATTGAAATTTTCTGGCTTGCCGCCACTATACTGATGTTTATTCTTGAAGCGGTGACGGTGAATCTTGTTTCCGTGTGGTTTGCTTTAGGTGCACTCGGTGCACTGATAGCCGCACTTTTGGGTGCACAGCTCTGGTTGCAGATTGTGATTTTCTTCCTTGTGACCATTCTTACCCTTATTTTAACAAGACCCCTTGTTAAAAAGTATTTCAACAAGAATCACCACGAGCCCACAAATGCAGATGCCGCAATCGGCAAAATCTGTGTTGTTACCGAGGATATCGACAACCTTGCCTCTACAGGTCAGGTAAAGCTTGACGGCATGGTATGGACTGCCCGTTCAGAAAAGGGTGAAACAATTAAAAAAGGCTCCAAAGCGAAGGTGCTTTCAATTGAGGGTGTAAAGCTTATCGTTGAAGCACTACCCGAAGAAGAGCTTTAATAAAAATTCAGAAAAGGAGAAACAAAAATGGAATTTATTATCCCTATTATCATCGTACTTCTGCTGATTGCTGTTCTCGTTAAGAACATCAGAGTTGTTCAGCAGGCAAAGGCAGTTGTTGTTGAACGCCTCGGCGCTTATCAGACCACCTGGAGCGTAGGTATTCACTTCAAAATCCCCTTTGTGGAAAGAATTGCAAAAACCGTATCACTTAAGGAGCAGGTTGTTGACTTCCCGCCTCAGCCCGTTATTACAAAGGATAACGTTACAATGCAGATTGACACGGTTATTTACTTTGCAATCACAGACCCCAAGCTTTACACCTACGGTGTTGAGCACCCCTTAACCGCTATTGAAAATCTTACAGCAACAACTCTTCGTAACATCATCGGTGAGCTTGAGCTCGACCAGACTCTTACTTCAAGAGACATTATCAACACAAAGATGAGAGGTATCCTTGACGAGGCAACAGACCCCTGGGGTATCAAAATCAACCGTGTTGAACTCAAGAACATCCTTCCTCCCAGAGAGATTCAGGACGCCATGGAAAAGCAGATGAAGGCTGAGCGTGAACGCCGTGAATCAATCCTCAAGGCAGAGGGTGAAAAGAAGTCCGCTATCCTTCTTGCAGAAGGTGAAAGAGAATCAGCAATTCTCCGTGCAGACGCTGAAAAGCAGTCACGTATCCTTAAGGCTGAAGGTGAAGCTGCAGCTCTTATCAAGGTGCAGAGTGCAACAGCTGAAGGTATCAAGCTTATTAACGAAGCCGGTGCTTCAGAAGCTGTTATCAAGCTCAAGGCTCTTGAAGCCTTCACCGCTGCCGCAGACGGCAAGTCCACAAAGATTATCATTCCCTCAGAAATTCAGGGACTTGCAGGTCTTGCAACATCATTTAAGGAAGTTATCAGTCAGTAAACACAAAAAGGCTGTCGCACTGCGACGGCCTTTTTAAATGAATGAATTACCTTTGAGGACCATAAATCTTTTTGTTTTTTTGCCGTGGTGGCTTCGTTTAAGGCTTAATCAAATCTTCAAGTATAGTATTTCCTCCATATCCGTACGCTCATGCCGCTGTGGCACATACTTTGGCTCATTCGAGCGCCAAAGTATGCAAAGCGCCCTTTTTGGGGTGCTACGGATTTACCACGAGCATACACCGGCATTCGTCTCCGCATACAACCCTTACGGGTTGTTCGTACGGGACAGAGATTCGCTTACTGAATTTTATCAAAGGCTCGCGGAAATCTGTAGAATAGAATTGATTCAGTAGCGGACTACACCTTCCGAATTTATCAGACCTTACCCGCGATTCCGAATTCCGAATTAAAAAAGCTCTCCGCCGTCAGCGGAGAGCTTTTTTTATCAGTTATTGGGAATGGGATCTGCGAGTTTCATGAAGTCGATTTTTTCCATCTTAGTTCTGGGAAGAAGCTCCATGATTTCGTACTTTCTGGGAACTGAGATTGATTCAAGGTTTGCTTCGCAGAATGCCTTAAGGTCAGCCTTAACCTTTTCGTGGTCAGCGTTCTGGTCCTTGAGTGAAACAACAAGCTTAACAAGGGGCTTGCCTTCTTCGTCGTAGCCCTGAACAGCACAAACCTCGTTTATGTAGGGGAGGGTGTCAACCTTTTCTTCAATTGTTGCGGGATAAATGTTGTAGCCTGCAATAATGATGATTCTCTTGATACGGCCTGCAAAGTAGATGAAGCCGTCCTCATCCATGTAACCCATATCACCGGTACGGATCCAGTTGGTGCCGTTAGCGTCGGTGTAAATACCGCTGTCGTGGATTACATCGTCCTGAAGGTAACCGTTCATAATGCTGTCGCCGGTTACACAGATTTCACCGAGCTCACCCGGAGCGAGCTTGTTGCAGTTTTCGTCCCAGATTTCAACGGTAAGACCGAAGAGGGGATAACCTACGGAATCCTTGCTGTAAGGACCGGAGCCGCCATTTGTGGAAACAACACCGCAAACCTCTGTAAGACCGTAGCCGCGGCACATTCTGCCCTTTGCACCGTGCTTTTCCATAATAGCGTCGAATTCTTCAACGAAGGCTTTACTAACGATATCGGAGCCTGCAAAGAGCATTTCAAGGTTCTTTGTGCCTTCGTTTTCAAAGTTATCCTCCTGCATCATCTTCTGGAACATCTTGGGAACACCGATGAATTCAGTAACCTTATACTTACGGATGATTTCATTTGTCTGACGTGCATCAAACTTGGGGCAAAGGAAGGGCTTGTAAGCGTTGCAGATACCGTAGTGGATAACACCTGCAAGGCCGTAAGCGTGGAAGCAGGGGATAGCACTGATAGCGTGGCAGTTCTCATAGTCATGAGGAATATCAAGAAGGTAGAACTTATAAGCAAGGCTGTTGAATGCATAGCTTGAAAGACGGATTGTCTTGCTTCTGCCGGTTGTTCCGCCACCGTGCATATAGAAGGCATCCTGCTTGCCCATATCCTTAACAGCTTCTGTTTCGGGAAGGTCCATCTTAAGGATGTCTCTGTAAAGGGTGTAGGATTCAACCTCGGGAAGAACTGCATTCTGCTTTTCATTGTAAAGTGCATACTGAAGAGCTACACCGTCGCAGAAGTCTGAAACTGAGCCTACGATTGTGGGATAGTTCTTGAGAAGGGGAGCAAAGGGAACTGCAAGAAGGTCAAGAGTGAGAATACCCTTGCTCTTTGTGTGAGCCATAATCTGTGCAAGCACATTGGGAGGGGTCATGGGATGAACATAGTTAGCAATAATGCCGAGCTTGTTAAGTGCATAAAGAGCAACAACGGCGTGACCGCAGGTGGGGAGAAATACGGTGTAAACATCACCCTTTTTAAGGCCGATTGAATGGAAATAGCTTGCAAGCTTTTCAACGTCAGATAAAAGTCTGGGCATTCTTACTGCGGATTCCTGGTCAGCAACGGGAATCATGAATGCAATGTAATCATCACCGAGATCCTTGCGGATTCTGTTGTAGCACTCGTGAATGTATTCATAGCATGACTGAGTGCCGGGTGCTTTAAGGTACTGTTCGGGGTGTGCTCCGTAATCTGCTACGGTCATTTTAATAGCCATTGGTATTACCTTCCTTTGATATAAAATAGTCTGTGTGAATTATGACACATAATAACAATTTTAACGTGCAAGGAATATTATATAACAGAAAAAAGAAAAGTCAATTTACAATTTGTGATTTTTTGTACCAAATCTTTGATTTTTACTACTGTTTAAAAAAAGTTAAAAAAACATTCAATAATAAATTGAGATAAATTGACATAAAGTGTTTGATATGTTATATTTAGGATGTAAATGTAACATTTATTACACGGTGTACTTGATTGAATGCAAAATGTAAAATGCAGAATAATCATCGGCATATAGGAAGGCACTGTCAGAATAACGGTTAATATTTAAAAATTGACAATATAATTATAATAAAAGGATGTGAACTAAATGGCAAAGGAATACAGCTGTGTCAGAAGAACAAAAAGGGCATTTGAAAGCAGCCTTGCTGCACTTTCAAGGGAAAAGCCCTTGAACCGTATTACGGTAAAAATGCTTTGTGAACACGCACATCTCAGCCGTAATGCTTTCTATTTTCATTATGAGGATATAAATAACCTTATAGCTGATACTGAAAATAATATATTAAATAATATCTTATCCAATTTTGATATGCTCAGAGAGGTGGGCTTTCCGAAAAATGTAAGAGCCACCATTGTATCCTTTATTGAGTTGATTGATTCTGAAAGAGAGGTATGCCGTATGCTGCTTGAGCATTCGGACAGCTTTAAGGAAAAAATCAGTGAGGCCTTCTGCGATTTTTATTTTGATTACTTTGAGGAATATCACGGTAAGGATAATGTGAACAGAACAAGCTTTGATTTTTTCTATACCTTTGTTTCTAACGGCTTTTACGGACTTCTGAAGCACTGGCTTGACAGACCGGACGAAATGACAAAGAATGAGCTTGTGGGTCTTACCTATGTTCTGGTCAAGCGCCTTATTGTTGATGATAATCCGGATATAAACAAGCTTGCAAGAAAGGATAGCTGATTATGAGCGGTGATTTTGCAAAAAAAGCCGAAAGCAGGTTCGGTAAATATCTTTTTGTTTACTTTGTGGGTAACGGTGAAGGTGAGGAAAAAATTCACTTTGCCGTAAGTGAGAACGGCTATGACTTCCGCCCTCTTAACGGTAATAAGGCGGTTATTGAGCAGAACAAGGGCAAAAAATGTGTCCGTGACCCATATGCCTTTAAAGGTCAGGACGGATACTATTATATAATAGGCACCGATATGAAGTGTGAGGAGGGCTGGGAATCCAACCACGCACTTGTTACATGGCGTTCGGAAAATCTTATTGACTGGACTGACGAAACAATTATTGATATGTGGAATCTCGGAGAGGATTATGCCGACACAACAAGAGCCTGGGCACCTCAGGCAATATGGGATGAAAAAGAAAACAGTTATATGATTTACTGGGCTCATTCCACCAAAAGGCACAACACAGCGGGTATGTATTACGCCCACTCAAAGGATATGAAAACCATAACCGAGCCTAAGCCTCTTTATTGCCGTGAAAACATACAGACCATTGACGGTGATATTATATATAATGAAAAGGATAAGCTTTACTATCTGTTTTTCAAGCACGATGAGGACCAGACCATAGCTTATGTAACAAGTGAAAATCTTACAGGTCCTTACATTGATGAGCCTGTTGTTTGTTCCCTTGCACCAAGCGGTGTTGAGGGCAGTGAGGTTTACAAAATCAACGGCACAGATACATATATAATGATTATGGATGAATACGGCAAGGGCAGATTCTTTATGCAGCAGACGACGGACCTGAAAAATTACCTGCCCGTTGCAAGGGAGGATTACAAAATGGACTTTTCTCCCCGACACGGGTCAATTATGCCCATAAGTGATGAGGAGTATGAGGGGCTTGTTGAAGCCTTCGGGTGGTAAGAAAAAAGCGGTGAGTGTCAGGTTCTTTTAACTGTTGTTAAAACGCAAGAGCGTGACAAAGTTAAAGGTGTTTACATTCCTTACATATATGTTAATTGACAATTATATACACAAGGAATATAATAAAAGGTAATAAAATAAAAGGAGAACAAAAATGAGAACAATCGTTAACCTTAATAAGGATTGGCTTTTCAAAAAGCCCTCTGAGGATGCTGTTGCCGTAGATCTTCCTCATTCATGGAACAGCATTGACGGTCAGGATGGCGGAGCCGACTATTTCAGAGGCACCTGCCGTTATACAAAGGCTCTTAAAAAGGCGGAGCTTCCCGAGGCAGACTGCTACTACCTTGAAATCCGCGGTGCAAATTCATCCGCTGATGTTTTTGTAGGTGCTGAAAAGCTTGCGCATCACGACGGCGGTTACAGCACATGGAGAGTTGACATCACAAAGTATATCAAGGATGAAACCCTTATTGAGATTGATGTTGACAATGCTCCCAATGACAGAGTTTACCCCCAGATGGCAGACTTTACCTTCTACGGCGGTATTTACAGGGATGTAAACCTTATCTGCGTACCTGAGAGCCACTTTGACCTTGATTATTTCGGCACACCGGGTCTTAAGGTAACACCTGAAATCAAGGGCAAGGATGCTGAAATTGAAATTGAAGCATACCTTACGAATAAAAAAGACGGTCAGCTTCTTCGCTATACTATATATAATGCAGAGGGCGAGGTTGTTGCAACAAAGACAACCGACGATGATGACGAGGATTTCGACATCAAGGGTGTACATCTCTGGCACGGCAGAAAGGACCCCTACCTTTACACTGCAAAGGTAGAGCTTCTTGAAGGCGAAACAGTTCTTGACGAGGTAAGTGCACGCTTCGGCTGCCGTACCTTTAAAATTGATGCAAATGAGGGCTTCTTCCTCAACGGTGAGAAGTATCCCCTTCACGGCGTTTCACGTCATCAGGACCGTTGGGGTATCGGTAACGCTCTCCTTCCCGAGCATCATAAGGAGGATATGGACCTTATATGTGAGGTCGGTGCAAACACAATCCGTCTTGCTCACTATCAGCACGACCAGTATTTCTATGATCTTTGTGACGAAAGAGGTATGGTTATCTGGGCTGAAATTCCCTATATTTCACAGCATATGGCAACCGGCCGTGAAAACACAATTTCACAGATGAAGGAGCTCATCACTCAGAATTACAACCACGCTTCAATTGTTGTATGGGGCCTTTCAAACGAAATCACAATGCACGGTGCTGCTGACCCCGACCTTATTGAAAATCACAGAATTCTTAATGATCTTTGCCACAAGATGGATAAGACAAGGCTTACAACAATTGCCTGCCTTACAATGTGTGACCCCGACAGTGAATATGTTAAAATTCCCGACGTAATTTCCTATAACCACTATTTCGGCTGGTACGGCGGTGAGGCCTCAATGAACGGTCCCTGGTTTGATAAGTTCCACAAGAACCATCCCGATATCCCCATCGGCTGCAGTGAATACGGCTGCGAGGCACTCAACTGGCACACCTCAAAGCCTGCACAGGGCGACTACACTGAGGAATATCAGGCATACTATCACGAAGAGCTTATCAAGCAGCTTTTCACAAGAGAGTTTATCTGGTCAACTCACGTATGGAATATGTTCGACTTCGGTGCTGATGCACGTCAGGAAGGCGGCGAGAACGGTCAGAATCACAAGGGTCTTGTTACAATGGACAGAAAGTACAAGAAGGATTCCTTCTATGCTTACAAGGCATGGCTTTCGGATGAGCCCTTCGTACATCTTTGCGGCAAGAGATATATTGACCGTGTTGAGGATGTAACCAAGGTTACTGTTTATTCAAATCTTCCTGAGGTTGAGCTTTTTGCGAACAGCAAGAGCCTCGGCAAAAAGACTGCCGCAGACCACTTCTTCTATTTTGATGTTCCCAACGAGGGTGAAACAACACTTGTTGCTGTTGCAGGCGACTGCAAGGATGAGGGCACTATTAAAAAGGTTGACTCAATCAACGAGGAATACGTTTTCAGGGAGAAGGGCGCAATCCTTAACTGGTTTGATATCACAGAGCCTGAGGGATATCTCAATATAAACGATAAGTTCTCCACAATCTGTAAGCCCTTCAAGGGTAAGCTCATTACCGTTTCCTTTATTCTGCTTATGCTTAAGAAGTTTAAGGCCACCAAAAAGGGTGACGGTGAAAAGAAGAAGGAAGGCGGCGGAGGTCTTCCCGGCGGCATGAAGCCTTCAAAGGAGCTTTTGCAGATGGCAGGCGCATTTACTCCCCTTCGTATAGCTAATCTTATCGGTGCTATGGAGGTTAAATTCACCAAGGAAGAGCTTCTTGAGCTTAACGCAAAGCTCAATAAAATCAAGGCTCCGAAATAAAATATCATTAGCTTCACACAGGCTGTAAAAACAAAGGTTTTTACAGCCTGTTTTTAGCGGTAAGAAAATATGAATAAGGTGGCTTTTTTCTGCATTAGTAATATTTTTTGTCTTTGGTATTGTAATTTACGGTGCGATTTGTTAGAATGTAGTCATAAATACATCCTATGAAAGGTGATTAATATGAAACTTACAAAGAAAGCTTTAGCAGTTGTTCTTGCAATTATTATGCTTACAGCTACTTTTGCAATTACTGCATCAGCAAGCATTTCTGACTGCATCCTCAAATTCAACAACGACGGTAAATTCAGAATTATGATTTTTGCTGACAGTCAGGATGATGAAACCCTTGAAGAAACAACAGCTCAGCTTATGAAGGAGGCTCTTGCCGCTCATAATCCCGACCTGGTTGTTTTCCTCGGTGATAACACTGTTGCATTAGGTTATGAAAACCAGGCGAAGGCTATTGAAGCTATTGTTGCTCCCTGCGTTGATGCCGGCGTTCCCTTTACACTCGTGTTCGGTAACCATGACCAGGAGCAAGGTGTAGAGAAGGAAGTTCTTCTCAGAGAGTATCAGAAGTACCCCGGCTGCCTTGCCTATGATGCTGTACCTGAGCTTTACGGCTGCGGCAACCACAACCTTCCTATTTTAGCTTCAGACGGTTCAGGTATTGCTTTTAACCTCTGGCTTGTTGATTCGGGTACCTCTACAGAAGAAGCAGGCGGCTATGATTATGTGCGTGAAGATCAGATCAATTGGTATAAGAACACAGCCAAGGCTCTTGCAGCTCTCAACGGCGGAAAGGTAGTTCCTGCTATCAACTTCCAGCACATTGTTGTTCCTGAGGTTTATGATGCACTCGGTATGATGAAAATTCCTGTAGGCCTCAATGAATGGACCTTTGGCGGTCAGTCATATATGCCCGTTCCCAATTTCGGCTCACACACCGGATTTGTTTTCGAGCCTCCCTGCCCCTCACACATCAACGGCGGTCAGTTTGATGCATGGAAAGAAACAGGTGATATTATGGCTACCTTCTACGGCCACGACCATATAAACAGCTTCACAACAAGCTATAAAGGTATTGATATCACAACTGTTCCCACTGTAGGCTGCAACTCATACAGCTACGAAATTAACAGAGGCGTAGGTCTTATCACTCTTGATGAAAAGGACCTTAATACATACGAATACGAAATGCTTCCTATGTATGATTTTGCTCTTGCAGAAGACTCAGAGATTATGAACTGCGAAGGTGCACTCAGCAAAATTGGCTATCAGTTCAATAAGCTTATGGCTGATTTTCTTGCAAAGATTCACAGTATCTTCTCAATTTTTTAAACAGAACACATTTAACAAATAGCTCCCATAAAGGCTGTCGTATTACTGCGATAGCCTTAATTATTTCATACCCACATATAGAGAAAACAACATTAAAAGAAGACTGCATACAATATATAGTATAATTTTAGACACCGCCCACAAAAACACCCGGCTGAGAGTACCAAAAGGGAAGTATTTAGTAAAAACTTACAAAAAAGTTTGCAAAAAACTGTTGACAAAAACAAAAAGAGGTGATAATATATGCAAGCATTCTTTGAGGAAGACCTCGGGGATTGCGAAAAAAGTCAACACGAAAAAACTTAAAAAAAGTTTGCAAAAAGTATTGACAAGAATAAGGGTATGTGATATACTCTTAAAGCTGTCTCGGAAACGGGATAGTGATTGGACCTTGAAAA
>JAXJQQ010000134.1:0-2576 GCA_036311065.1 Acutalibacteraceae bacterium
CGCTCAGCGAATTGAAAATACCGTGAAACGCAATGCAGCCTATGAGACTCTTTGACTTAAGAAAAATCATCACCAGCATAAAGCCTGTTGTCATTGCGTAGCCTACCTGAAGAAGATTCGGCAAAAGCTCAGCACCTGAGCCGTTAAAAAGGTTTATTATGTGGCCGATACCGAAGGTGATGCTTGAAACAATAATTGCAGACCTTATTCCGTCCTTGGCCATTGCTTTGAAAAGCAGACCTCTGAAAATTGCTTCCTCAAGAAAACCTACACAAAGCATAGTGATAATATAAAGCACCGTTTCGCCAGCTGTTAGATTCATACTGACACCATACCACAGATTCACCGTAAGCAGTAAAATCAGCGGAATATAAAAGAGCATTTTTCTGCCTGAAAGCTTCGGTCTGCATAAACCGTACTTTTCTGTAAGATCGTTTTTCTTTATATATATAAATAGTATAAGAGAAAGTGCAGCTGCAATGGGTAAAGTTACCGCTTTGGTGATTCCGATGCTCTCCGAAATATTGTCACCGAGAGAGAGTAATATACAATAAGCCACAATCCACACTATTGCAAAAGACAGTTCGCTTTTCAGATAGAGCTTTTTCATTTTATCCCTCCTTATTCTTTGTCGCAAGGTCAGTACTTAATATTACTGAACAGATAATCCGCTGTCAATATCTTTGTAAATTACAATTTCATTCTCTGTAAAATCAGCAACAATTCCATTGTGTTTTCCTGTTTCAAAAACAATTGCTTTAACACTGTTGAGATTTTTCAGCGGTGTTCTGCTGATTCCGTTCTTCCTGTTTGTAACTACTGCAAATTCAGGATTGAGCGCCTGAATATAGTCAGATGTTGTTGAGTTGTCATATCCGTGATGACCGACCTTGAGCAGATTGATTTTACCCAGTTCCTTTGCAAGGCGGTCTTCATCACCGTCAAGGTTGTTAATATCTGCAGCAGTCACAGCTCCATCGTGTGCGGTTATTGGAAAGCTCGCAAAGACCTGTTGAGGGATTGTTCCATAAAAAGCCGTAGCCCAAGGAGGAATACACATAAGGAATTGTACATTTTGCATTCACGTTGCGTATATCAATTGACGAGCCTTTAAGGTCAAATTCATTGTCCCAGCTGTGTCCCAAGCCGAAAAAGTGTTCATTCTTGTTTGGCTCAAAGGTCACCCTTGCCGACCAGAGCCCGCTACCCTTATTATCAAAATGACGGTAATTGCTCTCGAAGGTAAGCTCAGGCTTTTCCTCTAAAATCTTTTTGCCGTCAGAAAAGAAGGTGAGCTTTCCGTTGTGGTCAAGCTTAACCTTTAAAGTGCCGCAAGTGAGGGTGACGTGATTATCAAACTCCTCAATTTTCACTTCTGTGCTCTGCGGCATAAGTGTATAGTTTTCGTCAATCACCTGACAGTCGGGAAAGGCTTCAAAGCGAATTGCATTTTTACCGCAGCCGCTTATACGGATAAGCTCTGTATATCGCATATACTGCAGTTCATTTTCTTTGATTATAAGGTTATTCATAATAACGCTCCTTGGGAATTTTAAAATCTGCTTCTGCGGTCATTATATCATACAATACAGATAAAAACAATAATGTGTACAGCATCGTTACCTTACAAAAAAATGGGTTCCCTTTCCGGAAACCCATTCTGAAGTTTTACTACTTATTCTTATTTATTAAACAGTCCTCTGATTGCATTGAAAATAGCGGTAAGCCATCTCATAAGAGATACGAGGAGTGAGGTTGTTTTTTCGGGCTTGGTCTGGGGATTTTCAATTTCATCCTCAGCATCCCAGCTTCCTATATCACAGTTTTCCTCTGTCATAGCAGTAAAGGTGTTTTCTGCGTAGTTGTATACAATAAAACGGGTATAGGGGAAGTCGTCAACCGTAAGCTGTCTGTCAGCGTCAATCGTTGTAAGGAGAAGATCTCTCTCACATGTTGAGTAGAATCCGTGTGAACAGCCCTTTATAAACCATGTATACTCAGGGAAAAGACAGGTTGAAGCGTCAATCTGCTTGTCGGGTGAAATATAATCCTCATAACCGAGAGCTACTCTTTCAGCGATATATTCCTCGTCAAGAGTTCCGTAAACATCTGAAGTTGTCGCGCCGAAGGATGCTTTTCCTGCAGACACATACTGGTCACCGAGAACGCTGCTGTCCTTGAGTACGGGAAGCATCTGAACACCGTATTTTGCAATAATGCACATATTTGTGCCGGCACCCTTGGCTACCTTAAGGATTTCCTCAGTATTAACCTTGATTGTATCGTTATAGTATGTAATTTTTTCAATAAGTCCTGCATACTTTGTGCGCTTTTCGCTGCCCTTTTCACCGAATACATATGTAAGTGCAGTGTCAAAGTCTTCAGGTGCAACGAGAGCCCAGTAGCAAGGCATTGTAAGGAAGGTTGCAGTTGCAAGAGCAGAAATAATACCGTATTCGATTTCTGCATAAAGCTCCTTTCTTGCAACATTGGTAAGCTTATCGAGAACACCGGTATTTGCAAGAAGCTCAATAGTAGTGGTAATTACGGGGCTTACGTCAAAACTGTCTTCAAAG
>JAXJQQ010000135.1:0-2084 GCA_036311065.1 Acutalibacteraceae bacterium
ATCGTATTCACTTTTCAGGCAGTTGAGAATCTTACCTCTTACGGGGATAATTGCCTGAAATTCCGAGTCTCTTGCCTGCTTACAGGCACCGAGAGCTGAATCACCTTCCACTATGAAAAGCTCTCTTTTGTCAATATCCTTGCTTCTGCAGTCAACAAATTTCTGCACTCTGCTTGCCATATCGTTTGAGGAAGCAAGGGTCTTTTTAAGGCTCTGCCTTGTAGTTTCAGCTCTTACACGGCTACGCATATTAACAAGCACCTGGTCTGCGATTTTATCCGCTTCCATCTTGTTTTCAATGAAATAAACCTCAAACTGATGGCGAAGGAACTCCGTCATAGCCTCCTGAATGAACTTGTTTGTAATAGCCTTCTTGGTCTGATTAAGGTATGATGTCTCCGTTGAGAAGGAAGACGAAACAAGAATAAGACAGTCAGCTATATCCTGGAATTTGATTTTTGAATCGGATTTTGTGTATTTACCGCTCTGCTTTAAATAGGAGTCAATCTGAGAAACAAGAGCACTTTTAACAGCATTATCCGGTGAGCCGCCGAATTCAAGAAAGCTTGAGTTGTGGTAATACTCAATAAGCTGCTTTTTGTTTGAGAAGGTTAAAGCAACATTGAGCCTTACCTTATATTCGGGAAGGTCTTCTCTGTCCTTACCGCTTCTTTCTGTCTGCCAGAACTGTACAGATGAAATAGAGTCCTCACCTGCTATTTCCTTAACATAGTCACTGATACCGTTTTCGTAATAATAGGTAAAGGTTTCAAAGCCACTCTTGAGCTGATTTTTCAGTTCAAAGCGTACCTTCGGGTTAACGATGGCCTGCTTTTGCATAATATTCTGAAAATATTCAAGAGAAATATTGATATCCGTAAAAACCTCAAGGTCGGGCTTCCAGCGGATTCTTGTACCTGTATCCTTTTTAGCATAAGGCTCACTCTGAAGTCCGCCTTTGTTTTCACCCTTTTCAAAGTGAAGGTTATACTTCATGCCGTCCTTTTTGATTTCGGCATCCATATATTCACTTGCATACTGGGTAGCACAAAGACCAAGACCGTTAAGGCCGAGGGAATACTCATAGCTGCCGCTTGAATTGGTGTTGTATTTACCGCCGCCGTACATCTCGCAGAAAATAATTTCCCAGTTTTCCTTATCGTACTTCTGATTGTAGCCGACGGGAATACCGCGGCCGAAGTCCTGAATTTCAAAAGAGCCGTCTGAATAACGGGTTACAACAATTCTGTCACCGTAGCCCTCTCTTGCATCGTCAATGGAGTTGGAAAGAATTTCAAAAACGGAATGCTCACAGCCTGAAATACCGTTTGAGCCAAAAATAACTGCCGGTCTTTTTCTTACTCGGTCAGCACCTTCCAGCATTTCAATATCATTATCGGAATAACCTGATTTCTTAGCCATTTTATCGGTTTCCTTTCATAATAATCAACTTACATCACAAAATATAGTGGAATATTCCATATTTTTGCACAATACATATACTTTACACTATTTTCAAGAAAAAATCAAGGTTTTTAAGGCAAGTTAACTGCAGTTACTTTTTATAAAGGCCCTTTATCACTACTGAAAAAGCACCCTATGTTTCCATAGAGTGCTTTAATATAAGTTTAATTATTCAGCTGCTTCTTCTGCAACTTCCTCAACTGCTTCTTCAGCAACTTCTTCAGCTACTTCTTCTGCTTCTGCAGCGGGCTCAAGAAGAGCACGGATTGAAAGGCTTACACGCTTCTTGTCAAAGTCGATTTCAGTAATCTTAGCCTTAACAACTTCGCCAACGGAAAGAACTTCCTTGGGAGAAGCGATGTGGCGGTCAGCAATCTGAGAAATGTGGATAAGACCGTCAATGCCGTCAATAACTGTTGCGAATGCACCGAAGGTGGTAAGACCAACAACTGTTGCGTCAACAACTGAATCAACGGGATAGTCTCTTCTGAGGATCTCCCAGGGATTGTCCTCTACTCTCTTATAGCCGAGAGAAATCTTTCTCTTTTCGCTGTCAAGAGCCTTAACGTATACCTTAACGGTATCGCCAACGTTAACAACCTCTGAGGGGTGCTTGATTC
>JAXJQQ010000136.1:0-40399 GCA_036311065.1 Acutalibacteraceae bacterium
AGATGCTCGGGAGCAATTTCGTTTGCAATTTCAATTGCCTTCATTAAACTGTCGGCAACAATGATCTTACCGTTGTTATCAATGGATTCCCTTGCAATTTCTTTTCTTAAAAGCTGAGGAATCTGCTTTTCTAATTCAGCCTGAACAGCTACGGCAAGCTCCTTTGAATCCGTTACAAGAACGGCTGAAGCAAGCTTATCATGTTCTGCCTGAGAAAGAAGATCTGCCGCAGCGTGGGCGGGGTTTGTTTTGCCGTCGGCAACAATAAGGATTTCGCTGGGGCCAGCAATCATATCAATTGAAACGGTACCGAAAACCTGCTTTTTAGCTTCTGCAACAAAGGCGTTGCCGGGACCGACGATTTTGTCAACCTTTGGCACACTCTGAGTACCGTAGGCTAAAGCGGCAACAGCCTGTGCACCGCCGACTTTGAAAATCTTATCAACGCCCGCAATTTTTGCTGCCGCAAGAATAACGGGATTAATTTTACCGTCCCTTCCAGGAGGAGTTACAATAATAACCTCTTTAACGCCTGCAATTTTAGCGGGAATGGAATCCATAAGCACTGTTGAAGGATAAGCCGCTGTTCCTCCGGGAACATAAAGACCTGCTCTGTCAACGGGAATTACCTTCTGTCCGATTACTATACCGTTTTCATCATTTATGATAAAGCTGTTTCTTACCTGCTTTTCGTGGAACTTGCGGATATTCTTTGCCGCCTTAGAAAGAATTTCAAGAAATTCGGGCTCAACGGAATTTACGGCTTCTTCAATTTCTTCCTCGGAAACAAGAAGAGAAGAAAGCACCGCTTTATCAAATTTTTCCGTATATTCAAAAAGGGCCTTATCACCGTTGGTTTTTACATTTTCAATTATATCTGCAACTATTGCTTCCACATTTACAGTGGGCACAACCCTTGCAAAAATATCTTCGTTGGCTACCTCGCCGTATTCAAGTATTTTAATCATAATTTATGCCTTTCCCTCAGCCGCAATTTCACGGACTATTTTTTCTATCTGTTCGCTTTTGAATTTGTAATTGGCTTTATTTGCAATAAGTCTTGCACTTATGGGAACAATTGTTTCAAACACCTCAAGATTATTTTCCTTTAATGTTGTTCCTGTTTCAACAATGTCAACAATAACATCGGAAAGCTCAAGAATCGGGGCAATTTCTATTGAACCGTTAAGGTGAATAATATCAATATCTCTGCCCTTTGAAAGATAATGCTGACGGGCAATGTTGGTAAATTTTGTTGCAACACGCAAGGTCTGTCTTGTGTCGTCACGGAAATCTTTTTTTGCCGCAACAGCCATACGGCATTTGCCTATATCAAGGTCTAAAAGTTCATAAACATCGGGCTCATATTCCAAAAGGATATCCTTACCCGCAACGCCTACATCGGCGGCACCTCTTTCAACATAAATTGCAACATCGGAGGGCTTTACCCAGAAATAGCGTACTCCTACCTCTTCATTTTCAAAAATCAGCTTACGGTTATTTTCCTTTATTGAGGGACAAGGGAAGCCTGCCTTTTCAAACATGGCATAAACCTTTTCACCCAGTCTGCCCTTGGGCAGTGCCACATTAAGCATTGTTTTCACCTTTTGTCACCTCACTGAAATTAATTAATGTTCTGTATCTTAAAGAATCGGGAATTTCCTTTTGTACCGTTACGCTCTGCTCAGATTTAACAAGAGAATTCACATAAGAGCTCAGCTCACTCATATCGGCATTTTCATCGTAAAGCACAAGAAAGTCAACATCGTATTCATCTTTGCTTTCACCGAAGCGTTCAAGAGTATCAAGGTAAACGGCAAAGCCGACAGCACCGGATTTTCTGTTCATTCTTTCCATCAGCTTATCATACTGACCTCCCGAAAGAACAACGGTCGGAATACCTGAAACAAAGCCCTTGAAGGCAATACCGTTATAATAGTTCACATCGCTCTGGCTGGAAAAGTCAATTCTGAGCATATCACCCACACCGCTTTTATAAAGGGCGGAAACAACATCGCTCAGCTGATAAAGTGCCGTAGTGTCACAAAGTCCGCCAAAGCATTCCTTAACAGCAGGCAGCACCTTATCGGGCGACCCGTAGGTTGTTATAAGGCTTATGAGAGCATTTGTTTTTCTGTCACTGAGAAGAGAAGCGGTGCATATCCTTTTAAGCTCGTGAACATTCTTTTCACTTATACATCTCATTATCTCATCCTTGTCACCTTCAGGTATACCGAATGAGTCAATCACACCGGAAACAAAGCCTGAATGAGAAATATCAAGCACGGAATTTTCTGAGATTTTTTTTAGGCTCTTGCAGGCAAGAAGAATAACCTCACTTAAGTTATATGAGTCAATATTACCTATACACTCAAGACCGACCTGCATAATCTCCTTAAAGGAGCCGGTGCCCTTTGAGGTACGGTAAACATTTTCATTATAATAAAGCTTCTGAACACCCTTTTCTCCGTCCTTGCTGTTTTTTATAATGGAAAGAGTAACGTCGGGCTTGAGTGCCATCAGCTTACCGTTTGTATCAGTGAAGGTGATCACACCGTCAGAAATAAGGAAGGCCTTGTTTTTTGCATAAAGGTCATATTCCTCAAACTTACTCATTTTATACTGCAGATAGCCGTATTTTTCATAAAGGGAGCGAAGGGAGAAAACAACCTTTTCAGGAAAAGAAAGAGAAAGCTCGCTTATGTTCATTTTTCTTCCTCCTTATTAAGCTTTTCAATAGCCTTGCGGTAACCGCCCGAGCCGTAATTGAGGCATTTACTCACCCTACCGATTGTAGCAGTGCTGACAGCAACCTTTTCCGTTATTTTCTGATAACTGAGACCTTCATTAAGAAGTATAGCCGTATCAAGCCGCTGAGACATATCCTCAATTTCCTTAACGGTGCAAAGGTCCTCAAAATAATCGTAGCACTCTTCAATTGTTTCAAGGTTAAGAATGGTCTGAAAAAGTCTGTCAACAGACTCGCAATGCAATTTCTTCATCATATTACACACCTCAATAATTTAATGCTTTAACATATTACCACTTTATCATCGTAAAGTCAATAGTTTTTTATCTCTCTTTTTATCTTGACACAAAAGATAATCTGAGATAGAATTGATACAGTATATAAAAATTATAAAGAAGAGGGTGGATTTATGGCAAAATTCAGGTGGGCCTATATCGGCTCCGGCAGCATTGCCGAAAGCACTGCAAAAAGCATCCTCAAGGGCGACCACGAAATTGTAAGTGTTTACGGAAGGACACCTCAGAAGGCTGAAGCCTTTGCCAAAAAATACGGTGCTGTTGCCGTAAAAACAGCTCAGGAAGCTATTGATTTTCCCGGTGTTGACGGCGTTTATATTGCAACGCCCCACACCTCACATGTGGAATATTCCCTTATGGCACTCAGGTCAAAAAAGCCTGTTTTGTGTGAAAAGCCTGTAGGTATCAGCAGTGATGATGTTGAAAGGCTCATTAATGCCGCAAAGGAAAACGACACTTATTTCACTGAAGCTATGTGGAGCTGGTTTTCCGATATTTCCCTTACCGTTAAGCATTGGGTAAAATCAGGCAGAATCGGTAAGGTGCAGAAGGTTAAAATCGTGCACGCTTTTCCGGGGCTTAAAATGGACGAAGGCTCAAGAGTCAGAGACCCGAACACGGCAGGCGGTGCCTTGCTTGATATAGGCATCTACCCTATTACATACTGCTACAATATTTTCGGCATTCCCGATAAGATTGAGTGTACGGGTGAAATTCAAAAGGGCATTGATATTAAAGAAGAGGTTGTTTTGCATTACGGTGACCTCAGGTGCGAAAATACTATGTCCCTTGAGCATCTGAAGGAAAGCTTTCAGATTGTGGGCACACAGGGCAGAATCATCCTTCCGCTTTTCCACGTTGCACCCGTAGCAATTATGGTTACTAAAAAAGGCTTCAAGGTCTTTTCCGGTAAAACAACCTATCTTAATGAATTTGACCGTGTGGCAGAAGAAATCCGTCAGGGTAAAAAGCAGTCAGACTACATCCCCTTTGAAAGCACCCTTCAGTGCATGAAAATTATGGATGAGTGCCGCAGGCAGATGGGTCTTGTGTATCCCTTTGAAAAATAATTTAAGGAGAATATAAAATGAAAACAAAAACAATGACTCCCGAAAAACTGCAGAAATTGCAGCGCAAGAGGGAAAAAGAGCTGAGCTATTGGAAAAAACAGCAGGCAAGGCCCAAGGGTAACTTCTACTTCTGGTACCTTGTGCTGATTATTGCCCTTATCTATGCAGTTGACGAAATTGCTTCTCAGATAAGTACACTTATGCAAACTGAAATCGCAAATGACTTTTTCCAGAGTGACAGCGCAGTTACCATACTTAACCTTTTGCAGATTATTGCAATCCCCTTCCAGATTATAGGTATTCTTTACAGACCTCTTGCCGACCGATTCGGAAGAAAAACCTTCCTTGTTATAAACACCTTCGGTATGTCAGTTGCACTTCTTACCATTTTCCTTTCACAGAATGTGATCATGTATTTCCTTGGTGCCTGCCTTATAATGTTCTTTATTCCTCACGATATGCACGTTGTGTATATTATGGAATCAGCACCCAAGAAAAGCCGTGCAATAACATATTCAGTTGTTAAATTCTTTGCCAATATGTCAGTTATGCTTGTGCCTCTGCTCCGCCGTTGGTTAATGGAATCTGCCGCTGAATGGCGCAAGGTTTACTTTATTCCTGCCATTGTGGGTATCGCCGTTTCCCTTATTGCTATCCTCTTTGCAAGAGAAACCGATGCATTTATTGATTCCCGTATCCGTTACCTGAGCATGTCAGAGGAAGAATTAAAGGCAGAAAAAGAAAAAAAGAGTGCCCAAGATTCTCAGGGCGGTGTTATCGACGCTCTCAAGTTCGGCTTCAGCCACAAGCAGCTTCGTTGGATTTTCATCTGCTTTGCCCTTGCCGGTATCGGCGTTATAGGCAGCATGAACTATCAGGCAATTCTTACCCACGGCTATGCTATGAGCATCCACGGCTCAAACGCAAAGGAATTCCTTGATATTGTAAGCATTGACCAGGTCAGCAGAGCCGTTACTCTGTATCCCATCGGTATGGCTCTTTCTCAGGTTATTATGGGCTTTATCTCCGATAAAAAGGGCAGAAAGGCTGCAGCAATAACCGTTGCCGCAAACTGTGTTATTTCCTTTGTTATCTTCTCACTTGGTGCAAGAGGAAATTATCTTACTCCCGAAATTATAGGCTTCTTCTGCGGTGCTTTTGTAGGCAGCTACTATTCAACAAACGATGTTCTTATTATGATGGCAAGTGAATCGGCACCTACTAATCTTCGTTCCTCAACCACCGCAGCACAGACTGTGGTCGGCTTTGCAGGCTACGCCGTAGCATACCTTCTGAATATGGTTCTGGCCCTTATCTTCGGTGACGGTATTATCGGTACTGTTGCACTCTGCCTTCTCGTTCCCAGCTTTGTAATCACTCTTATAGCACTTATAAAGAAAACCCACGATACCAAGGGCATTGACCTTGACACCGTAACGGGTACAGAGTGGGATTAAGCCTTAAATATTAATTGAATATAAAAATTAAAAATACAAGGAACAATCTGAGTCCCTTGTATTTTTTTCTTTGTAAAATACATACTATTTATATATTATTACGGAGGAACGACTAATGAAAATTCTTTTTTATGATACCAAGCCCTACGACCGTGAATCCTTTGAAAAAAACATTCCGGATTACAGCGGTATAACCGTAGACTTTCTCAAAACCGATATTTCCCGCCGTACCGTTGACCTTGCAAGAGGTTATGATGCCGTTTGTGTTTTTGTGGCTTCCGATGTGAACGCAAATATAATTGACAAGCTCTCCGAATACAAGGTAAAGCTGATACTTCTGAGGTGTGCAGGCTATAACAATGTTGACCTTGAAAGGGCAAAAGAATGCGGCATCACCGTTATGCACGTGCCTGCCTATTCTCCCGAGGCTGTTGCCGAACACGCTCTTGCCCTCGCCTTTGCAGTAAACCGCCACATACACAAGGCATATATTAAGGTAAGAGAAAATAACTTCAGCCTTGTAGGACTTCAGGGCTTTAACTTCAAGGGTAAAACCGCAGGTATTATAGGTACGGGCAGAATAGGAACCGAAATGGCAAAAAGCTGTCACGGCATCGGTATGAAGGTAATTGCATACGACAAGCGTCCCAACCCTGAGCTGCCCTTTGCCGAATATGTTGAGCTTGATGATATATGGAAAAGAAGCGACCTTATATCCCTGCACTGCCCCCTTAACGAAAAAACCTACCATATCATTGACATTGACGCTATTGAAAAAATGAAGGACGGGGTCATTCTCGTCAACACATCAAGAGGTGCCCTCATAAGCACAGAGGACCTTATAAGAGGTATCAGGCAATATAAATTTTCCGGTGTGGGACTTGATGTTTATGAGGAAGAAATGGAAAATGTTTTTGAAAACCGTGAGGATGATATTCTTGAAAATTCAGTTACGGCAAGGCTTCTTTCCTTTCCAAACGTTATTGTAACCTCGCACCAGGGCTTTCTTACCAATGAGGCACTTGAAGCAATATGCAAAACAACCTTGGAAAATGCACTGAGCTTTGACCTTGGTAAGCCTACGGAAGGGAATATAGTATGTTAAATAAAAATCAGCCCTATGGCAATTGCTATAGGGCTGAAGCTTTTTATTTTTCAATATCGTATTTTTTGCTGAGCATACTCATAGCTTCTTCTCTTGTGATTTTACCCGTATTGCAGTCAATCATCACCTGAACATCCTTGTCCTTAAGGTCATAGAAGGACCATACGATATAAGCAAGAAGACCGCCGATTGCAGGAATAAGCATAAATATAAGCCAGAGCATATTAAGTGCGTGAGGTGTCTGTGTAACACCGCTTTGCTCAAGCTCCTGGAATGAGCCTACCTCAACAACCTTCCAGCCTACTGATTTGAGGCCGAGAATGAAAAGTCCCAGGGAGCCTGAAATTGAGCCCGTAAGCTTTGCCATAAAGGTCTGCATAGCAAAGGTGATACCCTTAGCCTCCGTTCCTGTTTTGAAGCGGCCGTATTCGGCACAGTCAGGAGTGAACATAAACATTTCAAGTGCCACCACCGCCAGGGGTATTGAGCGTACGGTGAACAGAATGATATAAACAACAATATTGCCGTAACCCACAAGCCAGGTGATAACGCTGAGTATTACATAAAGCAGCAGGCACACCTGATTTACCTTCATCTTATCAAACCTGCGTATAATTTTTGGCAAAAGCAGGGCAATCAGAAGCTGGGGAACAGTTCCTACTGCACCGACAACAATGGAGAACAGTGCACTGTTGAACAGATAATAGGAAACATAAAGAGTAAATGCGTTACCGATACTCAGTGAGGAATAGAAGAAAATACCAACATAGTAAATAAGAAGATACTTGTTTTTGAAAAGGTAAGAGAACATTCTTCTTATGGTAAAGGTTTCTTCTGCCTCAGCATGGTAACGTTCTTTAAGCTTATAGGATGCGGGCAGCATAAGGGCAAATGCAATAACACAGATTACAATTGCTATCATACCGTAATTCATACCGACCTTTTCACTGATAAGAACGGTTGACAGAGTTGATGTAATACCTACACCGGCATAGGTTGCAATGCTCTTGAGTGACTGAATGGTATTTCTCTCATCCACGCTCTGACTCATAGAAGTCAGCACACCGAATATGGGAACATCACAAAGGGTATAGGCCGTATCCCAGAGTATGTATGCAACAGCAAACCAGATAAGCTTGACCGTTTCTGAGGAAGCTGAAGGAATCACAAAGGTCAGTATAGTAGCAAGAGGAATAAGAATGGTGGAAATTTTTATCCAGGGCAGATATTTCTTACCGCTTCTGAACTTGATTGTGTCAAATATCACACCGAAAAGCGTATCATTAACGGCATCCCATACCTTTACAATAAGCATAACCGCTGCTGACTTAATAGGGTCAATGCCTAAAAACAGAAGATAGGTTGTAAGGCACACATTGAAAAGGGTGTAAATCATATTCTGTCCTGCAAAATATGAATAATAGCTGGCTCTTTCAGTCGGCTCAGTTGACCACCCCTCTTTTGTTACAAAAAGATCTTTGACTTTTGAAGCAATTTTCATATTTTCTCCTCCCCGTTATAAAAATACGGATTACGAATTTAATACACTTTATGAATTATACCACAACGGTACAAAAAAAGAAAGGTGTTTTTTTTACTCATAGACCAACAATAAAAGCCTATGTGCCTCCGATAGCAAAATAACCAAATATATCTGTATTTTTTCAGCATTGTAAATCGTTGTTATTTTTCGACAGCTGTGTTATAATTTTTACAATTATAAAGAAAGGAGAGTGTGTTTGATTGGGAAAAGTTAAATCATTTTTCACCGAAGTAAAAACTCACTGGAAAACACCCGCTGAAGGTAAATATGTTCCTTACAGAGAGTATAAGGACATCTTCCTTGGCGTCGGCTCAAACTACACAGGCTCAAAAATGCTTGAAAGCATCGGCTTCTGGGCTGCCTGCTACCTGTTTATGTACCATTATGAGCTGCCATACCTTACCTTCTCATTTATCGGTATTATCAATATGCCGCTCAACTATATCTGGACTCTTATTGGCTGGATTATCAATGATAACCTCGGCTTCCTGCCAAAAAAAACCGAAAGGAAATTCTACGGACTCTATTTTTCTCTTATTGTAATAGGTCTTGTTATGATTTTCGGCAAATTCCCCTTCCTTACAAATTCCACCAACAGCTTTATTGCTTATCTTAACAATATGGAAAGTATCGGTATCAACGCTACATCAGCAATGAAAATCCTCGGTACTCATATTCTCTGGAACGGCTGGGCAGGCTCAAGAAACATCTTCTGGAGAAAAAAGCTTATTCCCAAATACGGCAGATACAAGTACTCTCTTTACTGCGACGTTATTCCCAAGTGCATTATGGTTATTCTCGTCGGTTGGCTTCCTCTTTACGAGATTCCCGATATGGTTACCCGAGTATGGACTGCAAACCTTCTGTTTGCATGCTATAATATCTTCGGCTTTGGTAACAACCTTGAAAATCTTTCAAAGACCATCAGCCCCAATATGCAGGAAAGACTGCTTGTACGCACCTATCCTGTAAAGCTTTCCCATTTTGTACATACCATTGTATCTATAATTATCCCCGTTATTGTTGACTCTCTTGACAACGAATGGGCTGATATCAACCTTTTCCGCTGGGTATATCCCATCGCCTTCATAGTTCCTGCCATCATAACTATGTTTTATGCCGGTAGGCTCCAGGAAAGAATTCCTCAGCCACCTCTTGAAAAGAAGGTACAGATTAATTTCTGGGACGGTATGTTCGGTGTTCTTCGTAATAAATATCTGCTTATCAATACCATCGTAGGTCTTATCGACTCACTGGGTAACGGTATGCTTGCTATTACCACAATCATTTATCTTTACACCTTCCGTCTGGCAGGTCTTCCCTACACAATTATTATTAATCTGATTTCCTTTGCGGGAACACCGCCCGATCTTTGCTCTCCTTATTTCCTCAAGCGCTTCAGCTATAAGCAGATTATGATTTTCTATCAGCTCACCCGTGCTCTGGGTAATGCACTTATGGTTGCCGCCTTCTGGTTCTGCGGAGACAATGTTCATATATGCGGTATAGTATGTATCGTTGTTATGTTCTTTATGGAAATGACAAAAACAATTCCCACAACAGCAGGCCACGATATGGGCACCCGTATCGGCGACTATCAGATGTACCTTTCCGGTGAAAGACTTGAAAGCTTTGCCGGTGTATTCGGCTGGTTCACAGGCCCCATCACCTCCTTCGTAGGTCTTATTATTCCTCTTATGCTTCTTAAATACGGCTTCAACAGCAACTGGGACGTTCTTTATATTGACAGTGCCCGTTTTAAGATTATTGCCGTTCCGCTTATTATTGATATCATAGGCTTTGTTCTTATGACGATTCCCTATTTCTTCTGGGACTACGATAACGAAAAGCAGACCAAGGTTATTCAGGTGCTCCAGCGCCGTGCTGAGGTAACTCAGAAGAAGGCCGAGGAAGAAGGCGAAGCCGTAAGCGGCGGATATGTAGGATAAAGGAGGTATGACATCATGAAAGAAAAAAAGCAAAAAGTTTATAATGGCATGACTGCTCCTGTTGATGTTCACCTCGATATCCCCGAGGACGAAATATGGACCTACAAAATTGACGGTCTTGCAGAGCCTCACATCAACAAGCCCTTCACTAACTTTACTCTCAAAAAGATTATTTTCACAGTTCTTATCCTAATTGCAGTCGGTCTTTCAATGTACTTCAGTGTAAGAGTTGTAAGCCGTACTCCCTTTGAATATAACGAGACGGAAATCGGTTATGAATTCACCAAATTCAATAACACCGGTTATATCACTCACCTTGATATTGACTATGCAGTTGAAATTGTAACTGATAAAGACAATCCCGATGCCGCAACAAACTTCACCCTCAAAAAGGATGAAAGCAAGCCCATTTCATCAATTCCTCAGTTCTGCTTCAACTGCGACGAAAAGCTGGAAACTATTTATATCGGTAAGGATGTAAAGGAAATCGACAGCAAGGCGTTTTTCACCTGTAGAACTCTTCAGACAATCACCGTAGACGAGGAAAACGAATACTACTGTGATATCGACGGTGTTCTTTATAACAAGGATAAAACAGAAATTATTCTTTATCCTATGAATCACGTTCAGTATCTGCGTGAAAAATACGGATACAACGATACAATCTGGGCAGATAATGCAAACAATCTTGAATTCCGTGCAAGATATGAGGCAGACATCCTTACATATGTTCTTCCCGATACTGTAGAAACCATCGGTGAGCTCGCATTTTACGACCTTCCTCTTGCAGCACTTTATATGCCTGAAGGTCTTAAGAGAATCGAAACCATGGCTATTATGAGAAACTGGTGGATGACAGACATTTATTCCTATGAGTCAAGTGCTGCCGAAGAAACCGAAACCGGCTTCAGCGCAATTTCAAAGCTCAGCGGTGTTTATAAGTCACTGCCCGAGGGTCTTGAATACATCGGCTCTGACGCTATGAGCTATAACAGAGTCTGCAATTATCTCCGTATTCCTTCAAGCGTAAGCTACATCGGACACCATGCCTTCTGGGATACCGTTGAAAAGAACGGTGACGCCTTCAACGGCTACTTCAAGGTTTACATTTCAATGACCGAAGATGAATTCAAAAACAATGTTGAAACAGGCGACCAGTGCTTCCCCCAGTACGACAGCGGCTTGTTTGACAAAAAGGTTGAGCTTATCTTCAATGCCGAAAAGGTATACGATGAGCCCGTTACCCTTACTCAAAAGGAAGACGGCACCTTTGAATTCACAGCATTAGCAAACAGAGATAATGCCAAAGAGGTCAGAATTGACAGTGCAGACGGCAAGGTTATTTCTTCCGTTGCACATCACCCCTTCAAGTGGGATACAAGCATTGAAACCGTATATATCGGCAAGGATGTCAAGGAGCTTTACGGTGAAAGCTTTGTAAATCTCCGTGCACTTAAAACCTTTGTTGTTGATGAAGCTAACGAAAGCTTCTGTGCCGTTGACGGAGTGCTTTACACAAAGGATATGAAAACACTTCTTTGCTGCCCGAAGTCTTATGAAAAAGAAACGGAATTCACAGTTCCTGCAACGGTTGAAGTAATCAGCCGCTCAGCATTCTCTGACTGTAAATTTGAGAAGATTTTACTTCCCGAAGGACTTAAGAGAATTGAAAGCATGGCATTCCTTAAAGCAGAAAGTCTCAAGGAAATCCTTTCCTACAAGGGTGAAACAGTTTATTCTTCACTTCCCGAGGGTCTCGAATTCATCGGTCTTGACGCCTTCAACTATGCATCAGGTCTCACCTATCTTTACATTCCCGCTTCCGTCACCGAAATCGGTGCATACAGCTTCTGCTACTGTGCAAAGATTGACGAAAACGGCAACAAGACCGGTCTTACCGAAATCAGCATAGCAGCCACACAGGAAGCCTTTAAGGCAGTGAAGGCAAACGAGCACTGGATTCCCGAATTCAGAAACGAAAAGAACGAAACAGCAGCCCTCAAATACGATGCTGAAAGAGCTTAAATCGCTTATTTCAATTTAAAAATAAAAAAGGTAGATACGCTAAAAATGTGTATCTACCTTTTAGTTTTGCAATTAAAGAATCTTATTCCGGTCTGCGTTGGGACAAAAGAACAACCGTCTCGACATGGGTCGTTCTCGGGAACATATCAACTGCCGTAACCTCTTTTGTTTCATATCCGAGAGAATCAAAAACTGCAAGGTCTCTTGCAAGGGTCGCAGGGTCACAGGAAATGTAAACAATTCTGTCAGGCGACATATCGTTTACAGTTCTGATTACCTCCTCAGAGCAGCCCTTTCTCGGCGGGTCAAGAACAACAACATCAGGTCTTATACCCTCATCATAAAGAGTTTTTGCGGCACCCTTTGCATCGTCACAGATGAAGCGGGCGTTTTCTATGTTATTAAGCCTTGCGTTTTCCTTTGCGTTTTCAATTGCCTGGGGAATAATTTCAACACCGATAAGCTTTTTTACCTTGTCAGCCATTGTAAGACCGATTGTACCCGTGCCGCAATAAAGGTCAAGAAGAGT
The DNA here is from genome assembly GCA_036311065.1 of Acutalibacteraceae bacterium. Classification (GTDB taxonomy): domain Bacteria; phylum Bacillota; class Clostridia; order Oscillospirales; family Acutalibacteraceae; genus UBA6857. Next base: position 12,724 of record JAXJQQ010000136.1, read on the forward strand.
TTCCTCACCCGTAAGGGAGGCATATTCCTTGGCTTTACCGTAAAGAAGCTCCGTACCTTCAGGGTTTACCTGATAAAATGACAATGGGGATATTCTGAATCTTAATCCGCACAGCTCATCCTCAATATAATCACTGCCCCAAAGAGTGAGGCATTTATCGCCTAATATAACATTTGTTTTTTCCTTGTTGATGTTAAGGACAATTGATTTTACGTTTTCGTCCGCTGAGCGGACAAGCTCAATCAGTCTTTCCATTCTCGGCACCGAATCACCGTTTATAACAAGGCAGACCATCATCTCGCCCGTTTTTCTTCCTTGCCTGAGATAAATATGCCTGATAAGCCCTTTACCTGTAGCCTCGTCATAAATCGTTACGGGATTTTCGGCAATATACTGTCTTACAGCGGGGATAATTTTATGGAAATCCTCCCTTTGCAAAAGGCAGCCCTCACTGTCAATAATACGGTGGGTACGCTTTGAATAAAAGCCCGTCAGAAGCTTTCCATCTTCACTCAGGCCCACGGGAATCTGAGCCTTGTTTCTGTAATTATAAGGGCTTTCAATGCTGAGAATTTCTTTTGCTTCAATATCAAGACCGCCTATACGCTGTAAGGCATCGGTTACGGTCTGCTTTTTGATTTCCAATTCACTTTCATATTTAATGTGCCTGTAAGCACAGCCACCGCAGCGGCTGTCATAAACACAGTCAGATTCGATTCTGCACTTTGATTTTTTGATGATTTTTTTAATCTTTCCTACAGCATAATTCTTTTTGACCTTGATTATATGCACCTCAAGCTCATCACCGGGTGCCGCACCGTCAACAAAAACCGCCATATCCTTATAACGGCCCAAACCACTCCCCATTGATGTGAGAGTGGTTACGGTAAGCCTTATATCATCATTTTTTTTAATTAATTCATTCGTTTTCATTTTTATCACCGGGTATAATAGCTTGGTGTTACGCCATCATAAATAAGCTTATGGGTGTACTTAACCTCATCCTTCCAGTCAACAAGCACAACCTCAAAATTATCAATTAATGTAAGCTTTGAGGATTTGTGCGGCAGCACGTACTGCTCAAAATCCGAGGTAAGATAAGTAGGCACATTTACAAGCTGTGACACTATTTCCGTTTTGGAAAGGTCAGTAGTAATAAGCGGCAGAACCTTATTGAGCATAAGATTCATCTGGAAAATATTCATATTCTTGGCTTTATTTGCAAGTGCCGTAAGAACATTTCTCTGTCTCTGGGTTCTTTCTCTGTCCGTATCAATTTTACGAAGGCGCACATATTCAAGTGCCATAGGACCGTTGAGGTTATATGCACCTGCACCTATATATTCGTATCCGTTTGCCTTAAGCTTACTTTTAAGTGCCGAGGCTTCCTTTTTATTCAGGTTAATTGTTACACCGCCCACAGCGTCAATAAGCTCCTTGAAAGCGTCAAATGTGGTGCTGATGTAGTTATCAATTCTGATTTTATAGTTATCCTCAATGGTTTTCATTGCAAGCTGTGCTCCGCCGTAACCATGAGCGTGATTAAGTCTTGTATTGGGGTAGCCGTCAATTGCAACATAAGCCGTTCTTGAAACAGAAATAAGCTTGATTTTTTTGGTAACCTTATTAATACTGACTATAATCATTGCATCAGATCTTCCGTAAGGATAATTCTTACCGCCCTGATCAATACCCATAAGAAGAATGTTCATAACATCATCACTGTACCAGATTTCGTCATTATGAGCATTTTCTTCAATAAGCTTATCGTTCTGCTTGAGCTCATCCTTAACCTTGTCATTATCCTTTGCCGCCTGGATAATTTCATCAGCCTTATCATCCTCCTGAGGCTGTGTAGTCTGAGGAATATTGTTACCTATCTGAATAATATTGTTACCGCTGTTTTTTATAGTCACTCTTCCTGATTTATCAATAAGGAACTCAGAAATGTGCTTCTTTGCACCGTCAGAAAAAACTGCATTACCTGATGCATCCACGATTATGCCTGAATTGGGAAGAAAGCTACCGTCCTGAAATACAACATTTCCGTCACGGTAAATTGTTGTGCCGTCTGACAAAACGGCAAGACCGTCAGCAGTAATATAAGAGCCATCCTTAAAAACTGTGCTGCCGTCAGGATTTCTTACAGAGCCGTCGGTGTAATAAACTCTTCCGTCAGAAAGTGTAAATGAGCCGTCAGGGTTCATCTGTGATACATTTATTGTAATATATTCACCCGTACCGATCTGCACCTGTGTTGTAGCCTCTTCAGTATAAACTACTGAAGGCGGTGTTGAGCCGTCATCGTAATGGATTTTGCTCAGATAATGGTTACCCACAGCAACAACCGAGCAAATAAGAAAAAGAATTACAACAACAACAATTGTTACTACCTTATGCTTATATAAAAACTCTGTGAGCTTTGTAAAATACAGGCCGCATTTCAAAAGAAAGGGCTGTAGCTTCTTTTGAAGCTCTTTGAGTATCTGTTCTGCTTTATCCATTTAACATTCACCTGCATCTTAAATATTACATATAGCTTTTATTTCAGCTGAAAAACACAATATACATACTTATACATTATATATAATAATATAAATCTTATTAAAAATAAAGCATTTTAAGAATATTTTTTCAAAATCTAACAACTTTTGCAATAAAAAAATAATCTTAAGAAAGTCTTAAGAATTAAAAATGACAAATTATGCTATTTTTGTGATATACTAAGTTTAGCTAACCTATCAGAGAGGAAAATAAAAATGAGGATTTTAGTAGTCGATGACGAAATTGAAATTGCAGATTTGATTGAGCTTTACCTCAGAAACGAGGGCTATGAAGTAAAAAAATGCTATAACGGTTATGAGGCACAAAAGCTTATAAACGAAGAAAGCTTTGACCTTGCCGTGCTTGATGTGATGCTCCCCGGTGTTGACGGCTTTGCCCTTTGCTCACTTATAAGAGAAAGCCATACCTACCCCGTAATTATGCTTACGGCAAAAACATCCTACCTGGACAGAATTTCAGGCCTTTCTCTCGGTGCTGACGATTATGTGACAAAGCCCTTTAATCCCCTTGAGCTGACAGCAAGAGTAAAGGCACAGATAAGAAGATATCACCAATACAACACAGATGAGAAGACGGAAAACATTATTGAAATTTCAGGCCTTGAAATAAACAGCAGTGACCATTCCTGCCGTCTTTACGGCGAAGCAATCACTCTTACTCCCATTGAATTCAAAATTCTTCACCTGCTTTGCCGCAATGCAGGAAAGGTTGTTTCAACCGAAGAAATATTTGAAAAGGTATGGGGTGAAGAATATCTTGACAGTAACAATACGGTTATGGTACATATAAGAAGAATACGAGAAAAAATGCACGAAAAGCCTAAAAATCCGAGATTTATAAAAACTGTGTGGGGAGTGGGATATAAAATTGAAAAAGAGTAATACCCAAAAGAAAAACCGACCTGCAAAAAGCGTCGCTTTTACAGTTTTCCGTAATTTTACTGTAAGAAATATCATTTTCTTCGGCATAATCCTTGTGTCATATCTTATTATTTACCTTTTTGCAAAGCAGAACCCTGATTTTGACCTTATACTCGGAAATACATATAACGGCTTTATAGCTCCTCTTCTGCTCAAATTTTTCAACGAGCAGATTCTAAACTTTTTTTACAACAATCACTTTTATCTGTGCTTTGTGGTTTTTTTCTGGTGGTTCCTTGTAAACTGCCTTTTCACATCAATCACCACACTTTCATGCTTTCACAAAACCTGCAGAAGCCTTGAAGCCTTTACGGACAGTGAAAAGGAAATCGCTTCATTTTCAAAGGAATTTTCTGATATCGAAATCCGCCTTAAGGATATAAAGCTTGATGTTTTAGAAAGCCGTAACCGGGCAACTGAAGCGGAAAACAAAAAGAACGACCTTGTTATGTACCTTGCCCATGACCTTAAAACACCGTTGACCTCGGTTATAGGCTACCTTACGCTTTTAGACGAAGCTCCTGAGCTCACATACGAGCAAAGAGCAAAATTCACGGGCATTGCCCTTGATAAGGCTTTCCGACTTGAGCAGCTCATAACGGAATTTTTTGAAATAACACGCTTTAACATCAATACAATAACCCTGCAGAAAAACCGCATAGATCTTAATATGATGCTCTGTCAGATAGCGGATGAATTCTATCCTATGCTGGCAGAAAAAAACATAAGAATTGATATTGATATACCGGAAAAAATTCTTATGCTTGCCGACTCGGATAAAATTGCCCGTGTTTTTGACAATCTTCTCAAAAATGCCGTTAATTATTCCTACGAAAACAGTCTGATAAGAATCGGAGCAAGAATAAGGCAGAACAGAATTATTATAAAATTCCGCAACAAGTGTGATGAAATCCCTGCAGAAAAGCTTGAAAGACTTTTTGAAAAGTTTTACCGCACTGACTCATCCCGCAATTCCGCCTCAGGCGGCTCAGGTCTGGGTCTTGCAATTGCAAAGCAGATAACTGAGCTTCACGGCGGTACAATAAAGGCAAAAAGCTCCGTTGACTACACTGATTTTACCGTTATTCTGCCATTTATTAATGCGGCTGAAATAACAGATGAGCAGCTTGAGTTCTGACTTGTACAGTCGCATTAATCAGTTAATCCCATAAATATACAGTTGACATTATACCTCCAAAAATATATAATTTTAACCGGATTATATATTCCGGAGGTGTTTTTATGGCAGAAAAAATTCTTGTTGGTATGTCAGGCGGTGTTGACAGTGCCGTTTCGGCTTACCTTTTAAAAGAACAGGGCTATGCACCCGAAGGGGTCAACTGCCGTTTTTTCAAGGGCAGTGATGTTTTTTGTGAGGATAAAATTACCGACACAGAGGATGCAAAAAGCACCGCCGAAAAAATGGGCATACCCTTTCACATTTTTGAGTTTTACGGTGAATTCAAAAAACATGTTATAGATAATTTTATTGAAACATATGAAAAGGGCGGCACCCCCAACCCTTGCATTGTATGTAACAAGCACCTTAAATTTGACGCGATGATGAAAAAGGGCGAGGAGTTGGGAATTGATAAAATTGCAACGGGTCATTATGCCAACATTGAAAAACATGGTGACAGATACCTTCTCAGAAAAGGCACCGACCTTACAAAGGACCAGAGCTATGTGCTTTACTGCCTTACTCAGAATCAGCTTTCACGAACGGTTTTTCCTTTGGGAAATCTTACAAAATCTCAGGTGCGTGAAATTGCAGAAAGCATTGATTTTGTTTCTGCAAGAAAAAGCGACAGCCAGGATATATGCTTCATCCCCGACGGCAAGTATGCGGAATTTATTGAAAGGTACAGCAGAAAAAGCTATCCCGAGGGACAGTTTGTCAATGTAAACGGTGATATTCTCGGTACACACAAGGGCATCATACGCTATACCGTAGGTCAGAGAAAGGGGCTCGGTCTTGCACTGCCCGCACCGATGTATGTTAAGGAAAAGGACATTATAAACAACAGAGTAATTCTCTGCGATAACGAAAGTCTTTTTACTAAAGAGCTTCAGGCGGAAAACATCAACTTCATCCCCTTTGACCGCCTTGACGGCACTTTACGGGTAAAGGCAAAAACAAGGTACAAGCACACGGAACAGTGGGCAACTCTTGTGCAGACGGACGAAGACAGCTTCCGATTGGTTTTTGACGAGCCTCAGAGAGCCATAAGCAAGGGTCAGAGTGTTGTGCTTTATGACGGTGACTATGTTATCGGCGGCGGCATTATAAAATAAATAAAGACCTCGCAAATTACTGAAAAGCCTTCAGCACAGTGATTTTGCGGGGTTTTATGTTATTTTAACACAAAAAAACATTGGTCATTTTGTATAAAAATTCAGTTGACAGGCGCATTTTTTTGTTGTACAATATTCATATTAATATGGTGAAGTGAAAGGATTTTCTTAAATTGGATTTTTCTCTTATGAGTGACGGAGAGCTTGTCACCTTATGCAAGGCAAATAACAGTGAGGCTTTTTCTGTTCTTACCTCAAGGTATTCGGAAAAAGCAAGGCTTATATCACTCAGCTTCAGAAACATTCCTTTTGAAAATGACGACCTTATTCAGGAGGCTATGATAGGCTTCCTTTCGGCAGTTTATTCCTTCAGTGAAAATAAGGATTGCAGCTTTTCAACCTATGCTCAGCGCTGTATGAAAAACAGAATCCTCAGTCTTATAAGGTCCTCCAATTCAAAAAAGCGTATCCCATCGGAGCTTGTTATTCCTTTTGAACAAGGTGAAGACATTTCCGATATTGCTCCCTCAGCGGAGGAAAGCTTCATCTCGCAAAGCGAAGCGGAATACATAACATCTGTCATTTCACTCAATCTCACAAAGCAGGAAAAAGAAATTTTTATGCTTTACCTCAAGGGTATGTCCTATGAGGAAATTGCAAAGCAAGCCGGAATTACCCCCAAGGCAGTTGACGGCACATTGCAAAGAGCAAGGAAAAAACTGCGTGAAAAGCTCAGTTTATAATATTATGCCCCATAGCTCAAAGCAGAGCGTTGATTTCAAAGAGCCGGTGCAATTCCGACAAGGGCAATTAAAATTCAAGCGAGGTAAAAAATCATGTACGAAGACAAAACACTCAAATGCAAAGAATGCGGAAATGACTTCATCTTTTCTGCAGGCGAACAGGAATTCTATGCTGAAAAAGGCTTCCAGAACGAGCCCCAGCGCTGCAAGGATTGCCGTGTAGCACGTAAGAACGCTGCAAAGCCTGCCCGTGAGATGTTCATCGCTACTTGTGCATCCTGCGGCGGCGAAGCAAAGGTTCCCTTTAAGCCCACAGAAGGCAGAGATGTTTACTGCAGCGACTGCTTTGCAAAGATGAAAGAGGAAGAAGAAGCATAATTTATATTTGAAAGTTTTTGTTTAAATACTTTATAAATAGGCTTATGCAACCGGAGCATTTAATGTTCCGGTTTTCTTTTTGCAATTAAATAAAAGTTATAACCGTTGCAAATTCTGAAAAATCAGTTGCAACGGTTATTATAAATTGTTTTCAGAAATTCCCTCTCCGTCACGACATTGTCGTGCCACCTCTTCCAAAGGGAGAGGTAAGAAAAGAGCTGTCAGCATAGCCGGTTGAGAGGGAATTCGAATTGTGAATTGAGAATTGAGAATTGAGAATCCCCTGTTTCCAAGCCACTAAGCCCTAAATTTACAGACAAATTCTGCCTTCTATTCCGAACTCCTTCAGCACTCTTGCTGTTTCACTTACGGGAAGACCCATAACGGAAAAATAGTCGCCCTTGATTTCTTTCACAAGAACTCTGCCGTAGCCCTGTATTCCGTAAGCACCTGCTTTATCGCTGCATTCTCCCGTGCTCACATAGCTTTCAACGGTTTCCTCACTTAAGGGATAAAATTCCACCTCTGTTGTGTTATAAAAGGTTTTTATATTAGTTCTGTCAGCAATGCATACGCCTGTTGATACGGTGTGTTTTCTGCCTGAAAGGGTACGGAGCATTCTTTTGGCATCATCATCGTTTTCGGGCTTGCCTAAAATCTGCCCGTCAAGGGTAACAACAGTATCACAGCCGAAAACAACTGCATCAGGATTTTCCGACAGAACGGAAAGAGCCTTTCTTCGGCTGAGCTCACAAACAGTCTCTTCCGGCGAAAGACCGCCTTTAACGGTTTCATCAGCATCGGAGGGGATTATTTCAAAGAAATAGCCTGCATTTTCTAAAATTTCACGCCTTCTTGGTGAAGCGGAAGCCACAATAAATCTTTTCATCACAGCATACCCTCTTCCCTGAGCTTTGCTACCTTAAGAACAAGTGCCACTGTTTTAGCGTCGGATATTTCACCTGCCATAACCATTTTCACCGCATCCTTAAGAGGGATTTTTTCAACAGAAAGGAATTCCCCTTCGTCAAGGTGCTGACTTGTGTTATGAAGACCTACTGCCGCAAAAAGGTGAATAATTTCACTGCAGTAAGCAACTGTAGGATAAATTGTGCCCATGGAAACAACCTTATCTGCAATTACACCGCATTCCTCTTCAAGCTCACGGATACCTGCTTCAAGAGGATCCTCACCTCTTTCAAGCTTGCCTGCGGGAAGTTCAAGAAGCTCACGCTTGAAGGGGTAACGGTACTGGCGGACAAAAAAGAGTCTGTCCCCTTCTGTCAGGGCGGCAACACAAACACCGCCGCTGTGCTCAACCACTTCTCTTATAGCCTTTGAGCCGTCGGGTAGTTCTATATCGTCCACATGAACACGGATAATTTTTCCGTCAAATATATTTTTTTCATTCAGAGTTTTTTCCTGCATAATATCTGTCCCTTCAGTTATAAAATTAAAATACTTATAATATATATTCTTCAGGTGATTAAAATGAACTATATTATAAAACCAACTGAATATAATTATAACACAAATATCCGATTTATTGAAGAGCTGATTAAAGAATATCCTTTTTTATCTGCAGAAATTATTGGCAGAAGCGGACTTGGGCGAGGAATTTTTTCACTTAGCGTCGGCAACCCTACAAATTCCGTTATATATGTTGGCGGATTTCACGGCAGTGAATGGCTCACCTCAGAGGTCCTTCTGCTTTTTGTTGAAAAGGTCTGCCGTGCAATAAAATACGGTAGTCTTTTATGCTCCGTTGATATTAAACGGGCACTGACTCAATTAGGTATTACTGTTATACCCTGCATTAACCCCGACGGAGTTGAAATTGCAACCGAGGGCTTTCAGAGTGCAAAAAATATGAGAAGATATACTGAGAGCCTTGCCAAAGGTACAAGCCACACCAAATGGAACGCCAACGCCTTCGGAGTTGACCTGAACCACAACTTTTCCGCAGGGTGGGATATACTTCATCAGATGGAAAAGGAACAGGGAATTGACGGTCCCGCCCCGAGGCAGTACGGCGGTGAGCGACCCGAAAGTGAAGCGGAAACAAAGGCACTGACCCGACTTTGCCGTGTAAGAAAATTCCGCCAATGCCTTGCAATGCACAGTCAGGGTGAGGAAATATATTGGCAGTACGGCGAAAACACACCCAAGCAAAGCTCTATTATGGCAAAAATTCTTGCCGACTCCTGCGGATATACTCTCGTCAGCGGTGAAGGACTTTCAAGCCATGGCGGCTTTAAGGACTGGTTTATTGATGAATTTCACGCACCGGGCTTTACCTTTGAAATCGGTAAGGGAGAAAACCCGTTACCTAAAACAGAGCTTTATGGTATATATGACAGAATTGAGGAAGCACTGACACTTTTTGCATTGATGTGAAAAGAGAAGCATCGCACAGTTTCAAAGAAACTGTGCGATGCTTTTTATATTTACCATCCGAAATAGTCGTTAAAGAAGTCCTCAAAGCTGCCCTGACCGCCACGGTAATATCCGTCATCCTGGAATTCCATTGTAGGCTCAGTGGGCTGAGTTGTGGTGGGCTTATCTTCAATAAGTGAAATTGTAACATCAAAGGTTGATGTTTTGTAGGTTCTGCTTTCAATTCTGCAAAGAGTCAGCTTAAGGGTGTCACCGACGGAGCCGGTTTCAATAAGGTCAAGAAGCACGCTTGTGTCGTCCATCTTTTTGCCGTTAACAGCAATAATAAGGTCACCGACCTCAGCTTCGGTATTTGCAAGTGAGCTGTCCTCAGAAATACCTGCAATAACAAGTGAGCCTTGGGGAAGACCCTTGATTGAAACAACAAGTGAATAAAGCTGATATGCGCTAACAGGTGCATACTCAATGCCGAGCTTGGGTCTGTTAGGCACATAGCCGTACTGAATAAGAGAGTTTACAATAGGTGATGCAATTGAAGTGGGAACTGCAAAGCCCATACCCTCGTATTCCGTTGAAGCAATTTTTGATGAGTTGATACCGATAACCTGACCTGCCGCATTTACAAGTGCACCGCCTGAGTTACCGGGGTTGATTGCAGCATTGTGCTGAATACAGGTCATTGTATAGGTTGAGGTTACGGAACGGTCGATTGCGGAAACAATACCGTTTGTAATTGAGCCGAAGTATTCGCTGCCGCCGGGGTTACCGATTGCATAAACGGGCTCACCGACTCTGAGAGAGGTCGAGTCACCGAATTCAGCAAGAGGAAGACCCGTTGCTTCAACCTTAACAACGCCGATATCTGTTCTTGTATCATAAGCCACAAGCTCAGCCTCATAGCGTCTGCCGTCAAGAAGGAGCACACCGTAGCTTACATTTGCATCGCTGATAACATGGGCACAGGTTACAATATATGTCCAGCCGTCCTTTTCACTCATAAGAACACCTGAGCCTTCATTGGAAAGCTTACCGTTAACGTAAACCATAACACCAACAACGCTGGGTCTTACCTTATCGGCAACGTAAACGGAGTTTACAACCTGAGTTACGGGCTGGGTTGTTGAAACCTCAATATTATCACTTGTTACCGTGGGACCGTCTGTAATTCCCTGAGCCTGAGATGTAGTGGGCAAGGTAGTCTGTGTTTCACCGCTGTCATCACCGAAAAGGCTGAGTATCATGCCTATAACCGCAACAGCAAGGCAGGCAACAAGAACAATTCCTAAAACAGATTTGCCGCCCCTTGAACGCTTGGGAGGAGTCTGATAAGCTCTGTAATCCTGATTAAATGAAGGATTTTGCTGATAATAAGGGGGCTGCTGAGGTGTACGGTATTGCTGACTCTGGTTAATATTGGTATAGCCCGTATTAACGCCCTGATATGTCTGTGCATTATCCTGAGACTGTCTTGGAGCATAGGGATTAAAGGCCAGCTCAGGTTCAGTATCTTCCTTTTTTTCACTGCTGTAATCATTAAAGAAGGTTACAGGTGCTTCGGGAATAACCTCATCGTGCGAGGGCTCCTCATATTCGTCAGGAGTAAAATTCTGCTCAATATTCACATTACCGTTAAAATCACCGTCTTCATTTTCCTGCGGTGCTTTTTCAGGCTCATAAAAATCATCTTTTGACTCACCCGAGAAAAATTCATCATTAAAATTATTATCGTTCATCGTATTTTTCCTTTCATCAGGATTGGGATTATTTTATATGAATAATAAATATGAAAACTAAAAATTAGTTAAAACTCAGAATACGGAATTTCAAAGCTGAACTCAGTATATTCGCCCTGCTTACTGTCTGCAGTTATTTCACCGTCATGCATATTAACAACGGTTTTTACAATATATAATCCGAGTCCGACACCCCTGGTGTCAAAGCTTCGGGATTTATCCACCTTATAAAAGCGTTCAAAAATTCTTGAAATCTCTTCCTTTGTAACACCCGGACCTGAGTTGCGGATTTTTACCTTTGTCAGGTCGCCCGTATTTTCGGCAAAAACAGAGATTGTGCCGTTCTGAGGAGTAAACTTAACCGCATTGTCAATCAGGTTATAAATAACCTGCTGAATAAGGTCCTTATCGGCAAGCATATTAACAGTGCCCATATCCTCAAAGCCTTCAATATTGATACACTTTTCATCAATCTTTCTTTCAAAGGAAAGAAGGGTGTCAAAAATCTGCTTTCCGACATCATATTTAGTGGGAGAAAGCTGAATCTCTCCTGCTTCAATTTTTGAAAGGTTGAGCATTGAAACAACCATTCGTGAAAGTCTTTTAACCTCAGAGGATACAATTGAAAGATACTTCTTTTCCTCCTCGGGAGGAATTGTTCCGTCAAGTATACCGTCAATAAAGCCGCCGATTGAGGTCATGGGCGTTTTGAGCTCGTGAGAAACATTTGCTACAAAGCTTTTTTGTGATTCGTCATTGATTCTCAGCTCATCCGCCATTTTATTAAGTGCCTTTGCAAAGTCACTGAAGTCCTTTTTATCGTAGTCCTCATTTGCTCTGTGGCGGAATTCACCCTTTGCAAAATGGGTAGTGACCTCCTGCATTTCACTAAGGGGTGTGGTAATACCCTTTGTTGTTTTATACATAGCAATAAAAACAACAACCAGAGCAAGAAGAATTGCATAAGCCATAAACTTCATAATACCTGCAACATAAGGAAGAAAGCCTGTAATAGCATCCTCAACGGCATATGCTGCCGCAACAACCTCACCGTTCACCTTAATAGGTACGGCAACAACAAACTTGCCAATACCGAATTCATCCTCTGTTGTGTAGTCGGAAAAGCCGCCGTCAATCGCTCTTTTCATATGTGCCTCGGAAACCTTAAGCTCAGAATGAAGCTTACAGACCACATCGTCTGTATCCGCACAGTCACAGCAGTAAATAACACTGCCGTCAGGTGCTGCTATAAAGTATTCGGAAAGAGTCGCCTCGTGCATAAGCTCAAGGGCATTGGTCATAAACTCTCCCCTGTCCGCCTGCCTTATTTTCGCCTCATCCATACTGCTGTATGTTACGGCAATATTACGGGCGTTCCTTGTAAGAACGTCTACCTTATCTGTCCACCACTGACCCGCAACAAAAAACATCATTGCAAGACCGATAAATATAAAGCCTAAAAGCACAGTCATTGCCGACACACCGAAGTAACGTCGGAAAAGATTACTTTTTTTATCCTTCTTTTGCTTTTTCATATTCTTCATAAAATATACCTTCAACCCGAAAATGCCGCCTTATGGCGGCACTGTTCAGGCTTATTCTTTTGTTTCAAACTTGTAGCCTACGCCCCATACGGTTCTGAGCTCCCATTTATCTGAAGCACCCTCAAGCTTTTCACGAAGACGCTTAACATGAACGTCAACAGTTCTTGAGTCACCGTAATAATCGTAGCCCCACACCTCGTCAAGAAGCTGATCTCTTGTGAAAACTCTGTTGGGGTTCTTTGCAAGATGGAAGATAAGCTCCATTTCTTTCGGGGGTGTATCAATCTGCACACCTGCAACCTTAAGCTCATAATTTGTAAGGTTGATTGAAAGCTTATCGTAGTGAACCTCCTTGATTTCATCTGTTGAAGAAGCTGCACTACGGCGGAGAACTGCCTTGATTCTTGCAACAATTTCCTTTGTATCAAAGGGCTTTACAACATAGTCATCAGCACCGAGCTCAAGACCGAGAACACGGTCAAAAACCTCTCCCTTTGCGGTGAGCATAATGATGGGAGTTTCAGAAAATTTTCTGATTTCTCTGCAAACCTGCCAGCCGTCAAGCTTGGGAAGCATTATATCAAGAAGAACAAGGGAGGGGCTTTCCTCCTGGAAGGTTGTAACGGCTGCCGCACCGTCATTGGCTATAACTACATTATAGCCTTCCTTGGTAAGATAAAGTCTGAGAAGCTCGCAAATATTAAGATCGTCATCAACAACAAGAATTTTTTCTGCGTTCATTGTGGTTTCTCCTTTTTCAACATTGTTTTTTTAATTATATTATGCCAAGTTTAAATTTACTTATATATTGTAATGTAAAAAATTACATTCTTTCGGGAGCATCAACCTTGAGCATCTTGAGAATACTCTTCATGGTATCCCTTGTGCAGATGCAAAGGAATATTCTTGCCTGCATCAATCTTTCATCTTCCACACCTACGCGGCAGTTGTTATAGAACTTGTGGAAGTGGGTTGCAAGCTCTGTTGCATAATGCGTAACCTTTGCAGGGTCATAATTTTTAGCCGCATTGATAATTACATCACCCAGAGATGAAAGGTAGCGGATAAGCTCTCTTTCTTCTTCAGTGTTAAGAAGCATAAGCTCTTCAGCCGTACAGTCACGGATTACCTTACCTTCTGCTTCAAGCTTTGCAAGAATACTGCAGATTCTTGCATGAGCATACTGACAGTAGTAAACAGGATTCTGTGAGCTCTGTTCAACTGCAAGATCAAGGTCAAAGTCCATAAGTGAGCCCGGCTCCCTCATATTGAAAAGGAAGCGTACGGCATCAATAGGCACCTCGTTAAGAAGGTCAACAAGAGTGATTGCCTTACCCGTTCTCTTGCTCATTCTTACGACCTCACCGTCACGAACAAGGCGGACAAACTGCATAAGAAGAATGTCAAGTCTGTCAGGGTCAATGCCTACAGCCTTCATTGCACCCTTCATTCTTGCAACGTGACCGTGGTGGTCAGCTCCCCACACGTCAATTGCCTTATCGAAGCCTCTTTTTTCAAGCTTATTTCTGTGGTAAGCAATGTCAGCGGCAAAATATGTGGGATTACCGTTTGCTCTTATAAGAACATCGTCCTTAAGCTCGAGCTTATCAATATAATCCTGAGTCTTGCCCTGAGAAAGAAGCATTTCTGTCTGTATTTCCTTATTCTTATACCACAGAGCTCCGTCCTTTTCATAGGTATAGCCGCCCTTTGTAAGAATATCAATGGTTTCCTTGAGCTCGCCGCCGTTATGAAGTGTCAGCTCACTGAACCACAAATCATAATCTATGCGGTATTTTTCCATTGCTTTTTTCATATTGTCAAGGTTTTTGGGAAGAGCGAATTCTGTCAGTGCCTTCCTTCTTTCCTCTTCGCTCTTAGCGATATAGCTGTCACCGTAAGCAGCTTTGAATTCACCTGCTCTTTCGGTGATGTCCTCACCGTGATAGCTGTCCTCAGGAAGCTCAACATCCTTACCGCAAAGCTGCTGATATCTTATATCAAGTGAAAGAGCAAATTTATCAATCTGATTACCCGCATCGTTAACATAAAACTCACGGCTTACCTCATAGCCTGCATAATCAAGCACGGCAGCAAGGCAATCACCGAGTGCACCGCCTCTTGCATTACCCATATGCATAGGACCTGTGGGGTTTGCGGAAACAAACTCAACATTAACACTTTTACCCTTACCGTAATCGGATCTTCCGTAGCTGTCGCCTGCTTCTCTGATTTCAAAAAGCACATCGGCATAATAAACATCGGAAAGATAGAAGTTAATGAAACCGGGGCCTGCAATTTCAACCTTTTCAAAATATGTGCCCTCAAGCACAATATTTTCTGTAATTGCTTCCGCAATCTTTCTCGGGGGCAATCTGAAGGCTTTTGCATTTACCATTGCCGCATTGGTTGAATAGTCACCGTTTTTTCTGTCTGCGGGAACTTCAACGGAAAAAGCATTGCTTTCGCCTGCAGGAAGTGTTTCCTCCTTCTGAGCCTTTTCTATGGCAGATAAAACCATATTTCTTATCTGATTCTGAGCTTTATTTACAGTCTGAGACATTTATAAAATCCTTTCTTTTAAGAGTAATTGTAAATTCAATTTCACCTATGGGCTGCATTTCCTGGTCCGTGGTATATCTGAAAATAAGACTTCCTCCGTTTTCATCCATATCGGAGTTTACTTTTTTTGCAGTAATACCCAAAGAAAAAGCTCCGTAGGGTGTTACATGGTGTGAAAGGTGTCTTACTCCCGTTTCAATGGTCATATAGGAATTTATTGCACCTTCCCTTGAAACAGAAACCTTTTCAGAATTTTCAACACGCAGAACCGTTTTGCTTTCTCCCTCTTCGGAATCGTGCTCACGGTAGGTGATTGTATAATCATCGCTGTTGCCGCTGAAATCTGCATGGGTTGTAAGCTCAAGAACTTCCTTTTCCCCTTCAATTTCCTGAACGGTAACAACAGTTATGAGATAGCTGTTTTTCATTGAATTTTCCTTTCAGAACGGGGCATTTTGCCCCTTATACAATAAACATAAATATACATTATAGATGATACCACAAAAGAACAAAAAAATCAATTTATTCTGATATATTTTTTATCTTCTTGACACACAGGAGTAAAAAACTATATAATAGGTACATTATATTTATAAAATATCTCTTTATTGCGGGGTGTTACATATGTTTTTATGCTATAACACAGAAGCTCATATGAGCTATTTCGGCTGGGAAAATGAAGCTCTGCCCTTAGGCAACGGCAAAATCGGTGCAAAAGTTTTCGGCGGTAAGGAATGTGAGCTTATCCATTTTAACGAAAAAACTCTCTGGTCAGGCGGTTCAGCCGTTGAAGGCTTCAAGGGCGGTATCAGATACGATGATAAGGGCAAGGCCTTCAGAGAAATTCAGAAGCTTTTAAATGACGGAAAAGTTTCCGCCGCAACGGCTGAAATGAAAAAGCTTGAAGGTGACAGCACTGGCTTTGGTGCATATCAGAGCTTCGGTAACCTTTATATTCAGTTCAGTCAGCAGGGCGACTACCAGAATTATGTCCGTGACCTTGACCTTGACACGGCATCTTCAATGGTAACCTATAAAATAGACAAAACCACATATACAAGGCATTATTTCGTAAGCTATCCCGACAATGTATTTGTTGGCAGAATTGACCGCACAACAAAGCACACAGAAGACGAAAAGGAGCCCAAGCCCGACCCCACAATCAGCTTTGAGGCTTATTTTATCTCCGACCAGAAGGGTGAAAGCAAGGCAGAAGGTGACAGCATTTACCTTGAAGGCACTGTTAAAGCCAATGAAGGTCTTGACGGTGCGGACGGTGCAGACAAGAACAATATGAAGTACGGCTGCTGTGTTAAGTTCATCCCTCAGGGCGGTGAAGTAAAAGCACTTGAAGGCGGTAAAATAAAGGTTGAAAACGCTGAAAGTGTTGTTGTAATTGTAAGCCTTGCAACAGACTACATAAACAGCTACCCCGTTTTTTCAGACGAAAGTAATCCACTTAATAAAGCTACGGAATGTGTTGAAAAAGCATCACAGTACACCTTCCCTGAGCTTTACAGACGCCACCTTGAGGATTATAAGGCTCTTTTTGGCAGGGTTGAATTCAATTTAGGTGAGCAGGAGCTGAAGTATTCCACAGACTATATGCTCAAGCGCTTTGAAAAGAAAAAGGAATACAAGAGAAATCTTATCACCCTTCTTTTCCAGTACGGCAGATACCTTCTTATCGCATCTTCAAGAGACGGCTCACTGCCTGCAAACCTTCAGGGTATCTGGAACGCTAAAAACAATCCTCCCTGGAGCTGTGACTACCATTTCAACATCAACGTTCAGATGAATTACTGGGCAGCTTATGCTGCAAACCTTCCCGAAACGGCACTGCCCTTTATTGATTTTGTAAACAGCCTTAAAAAGCCCGGCAGAGAGGTTGCATATAAAACCCTCGGCATAGGTGACGGCAACAACGAAAATCCCACAGGCTGGATGATTCACACCATGGTCACACCCTTAGGCTTTGCAGGACCTGGTTGGCAATGGACCTGGGGCTGGGCACCCACAAACGGTGCCTGGGCAACCCAGAATATGTTTGATTATTACCTTTACACCCTTGACATTGAAAGGCTGAAAAATGACATTTATCCCACAATGGAGGAATGTGCCCTTATGTGGACTCAGCTCCTTACAGAGGATAAAAACAGCGGAAGACTTGTTGTATCCCCCGGTTATTCACCCGAGCACGGTCCCGTGGCTCAGGGCAACACCTACGACCAGAGCATTATTTACAACCTTTATGAGGATGTTATTCTTGCCGCTGAGGCTCTTACAGAAAAGGGCTATTCCGACTGTGTAAACGCAGAACTTCTTGCCACGGTTAAAAAACAGCTTCCCCTTCTTTCACCCGTTCATATCGGCAAATGGGGGCAGATTAAGGAATGGTATGACGAGGACAAGTTCTTTATGCGAGGCTTCCACGGTAAGGGTGTTCAGAAAAAACACCGACACCTTTCACACCTTCTCACTCTTTATCCCTTCAGACAGATTGATTCTGACAACCCTGAGCTTCTTAAAGCCGCCCTCACCTCACTTGAGGACAGAGGCAAAAAGAGCACGGGCTGGGGTCTTGCTGTAAGACTGCTTTCCTATGCAAGACTTTTAAAGGGCAATGATTGCGAAGAGATAATTGAAAACATCATTTCAAAAACCATTCTCAAAAATCTTTTCGGCACACATCCCCCATTCCAGATTGACGGCAACTTCGGCCTTGTTGCAGGCATTTGTGAAATGCTTCTGCAAAGCCATAAAGCATATATTCATCTTCTCCCCTCACTTCCCGACAGCTGGAAGGAAGGCGAAATCAAAGGTCTTCTTGCAAGGGGAAATTTTGAAATCGGTATGAAATGGACCGTAGGCAAGCTTAAGGAAGGTACCGTTAAATCCAATATGGGCGGCAAATGCAGCATCAAATATGACGGCAAAATCATCCTTGTTACCGACGAAGAAGGCAAGGAAATTGAAACTGAGTTTGAAAACGGAATCACAAGCTTTGAAACAGAAAAAGGTAAAATTTACAAAATAAGCTAAACAAATAAACGGGCTTTCAGCCCGTTTATTTATATTATATCCGTCAGGCTCTTGAATTGGTACCCCTCAGCTCTTGCCTTATCAATAATATCAGGCAGTGCCTCAGCATTATCGTGGGATACACTGTGAAGAAGAATAATTGCTCCGTTATGAAGCCGTGACATAACCGTTTCCACGGCATAATCCTTACCCTGAATTTTATCCGTATTCCAGTCGTTATAGGCAACTGACCAGAAAACACTGACATAACCTAAGCTTGCTATCTGATCAAGGGCACTGTCAGTATATTCACCCGAGGGGAAACGGAAAAACTTTGAAGCATAGCCGAATTTTTCTCTCATATGATTTTCAAAGGTTTCTATTTCCTTTGCCATTTTTTCACGGTCAATTGTTGCAAATGACGGATGGGTTGCCGAATGATTGCCCACTATGTGACCTTCCCTTATCATTCTCCCTATAAGCTCAGGCTCAGCCTTAACATGGTCAAGGGTGCTGAAAAAGGTTGCGGGGACATTTTTTTCTTTTAAAACATCAAGCACCTTCTCAGTCAGATTATCGTGCTCATAGCCGCAGTCAAAGGTGAGATAAAGCTCCTTTTTATTTTGGTCACCGAGAGTAAAAGCAGAAAACCTTTCAAACTCCTTTTGAAACTGCACAACAGTATGGTGAGCCTTGCCCCCTGAGGCAGGTCCGTGCGAATGAGATTTCTTCTGCGTTGAAAAATTGCCCTTATTCTGAGTAGCATTATAGGTAATTGCCGGCAGGGGTGTATAGCCTGTAAGGGTTTTGCCGCCCTTGTCCCCCGTAAGCACGGTGTTGCTACGGTCAATCGGATAAGAAATATCTGTATTTTCATCATCCACAACCGTGGATGCGTTAATCTGCGGTGAAAGCTCCGTTGCACTCGGAGCTTCAGTAGAGCTTGTACTGTTCTCAGTTGTTTCCGTGCTTTCAGTTATCAGCGGTGCTGTAGTGCCGCCTTTATCATTACCGCAGCAGGTGAAAGTAAAAAGCACCGCAGCAAGGCACAGAAATACACTTATAATTTTTTTCATTTAACCAACTCCTTTTATGTATGGGATGATCTCAAGTCATCCCACAGGCTTATTTAAACATATATTTCATATCGCCCACAAAGCCTTCAAGGTTTTTCATAGCCTTGTTCATACTTTTACGTGCAGAACGCTTCATACCTGAGCCGGTCATCATACCCTTCATATAAGCACCTGCACCGCCAACTGCCATACCGATGCCTACACCCTTAACAATGCTTTTCATATCCATATTTTTCCCTCACCTTCAAATAATTTTGACCAACGGTCAGAATTATTTTGTGTTGGCTTGTGTTTATTAACCGAGGGAATTTTTTTCTTAAAAGACTGTTTATTTTTTCACAGTTTAATGGTACAATATAAAAAGCAATTTTTGAAAGGACAGTTAAAATGGCAAAAATTAACATTGTTCTTGTTGAGCCACAGATTCCGCAGAACACGGGCAACATTGCAAGAACCTGCGCCGCAACGGGTGCTGCACTTCACCTTGTAAAGCCTATGGGCTTCACTGTTGACGATAAAAAGCTTAAAAGAGCAGGCCTCGATTACTGGTATCTGCTTGATATTACCTATTATGACAACCTTGAGGATTTTTATAATAAAAATAAGGACGGAAAATTTTTCTATCTTACAACAAAGGGCACCCATATTTACTCCGATGTTGCCTTTCCCGAAAACTGCTTCATAGTTTTCGGCAGAGAGGATGCAGGCCTGCCTGAGGCTCTTTTAAAGGATAATCCCGAAACCTCACTGAGAGTGCCCATGATAGGCGAAGCGAGAAGTCTGAATCTTTCCAACACAGTTGCTCTTGTAACTTATGAAATTCTCCGTCAGTGGAATTTTCCCGACCTTCTTTGTGAAGGCAAGCTGACAAAATTTGATTGGTAGGAGGTTTAATATGAATAAAGATTTTACCAAAGAAGATATTTTAAAAAAGCACGAAACCAACATAAAATCCGCTTCAACAGCTATTCTGCTTTCGGGTATTCTCGGACTTATTTATGTTGTGCGCTATATTTTAAGCGGCAACTTTAATTTTTACTTCAGCCTTTCTTTTACGGATATGCTTTTAAGGCTCAGTGAAGATAAAGGCAGTATATTGGTGCCCGCAATAATTTCCGTTGTCTATATTCTTATGTACACATCGTTTTCGGTTCTTATGGCAAAAAGCAAAAAGGCGATTTATGCAGGGCTCGGAATTTATCTTTTTGATTTTGCCTGCCTTATTTATTCATTTGTCTGCATTTTCCCGAAACCCCTTGACAGCGCACATTTTATTGATGTGATTGTACATCTGTTTGTAATTACCTTCCTTGTTGTAGGAATTATTTCACAGAAGAAAATCAAAGAATAAAAAAATACCGAGCTTTGCTCGGTATTTTTTTATTCTATACTCATTCCCGCATAGGCATTCAAATCAAGGTCCGCTGTATTTCCGCTGAGATATTCATAATACCCCTGAGAGCCGACCATTGCAGCATTGTCACCGCAAAGGGAAAGCTCGGGAAGGTAAAGCTTCCATTTGTGCTTTTTGCAAAGCTCTGTTATATCCTTTCTCAGAACAGAGTTTGCAGAAACACCGCCTGCAATTACAAGGGTGTTATGATTAAAGTCAACCATTGCCTTTTCCGTGTTTTTGCAAAGACAGTTTGAAACTGCCTTCATAAAGGAAGCACCAAGGTCTTTTTTGTTAACCTCAATACCCTTCTGCTCTGAGTTATGGATTGTGTTTATAACCGAGGTTTTAAGACCCGAGAAGCTGAAATCATAGGGACAGTTTTCAACCTTGGGCATCGGGAATTTAAATGCGGTGCTATCTCCGTCTGCCGCCATTTTATCCATATTCAATCCACCGGGATAAGGGATTCCCATTGTTCTTGCGGCTTTATCAAGGGCTTCGCCTGCGGCATCGTCCCTTGTTCTGCCGACTACTCTGAAATCCGTGTAATCCTTGACCTCAACCATCATTGTGTTACCGCCTGATACAACAAGGCAGAAAAAAGGCGGTTTAAGGTCCGGATGAGTTATGTAGTTTGCCGCAATGTGGGAGCGAAGATGATGAACGGGTACCAGAGGGAGCTTTTTACCGTAGGAAAGTCCCTTTGCATAGTTCACACCAACGAGCAGAGCACCTATAAGACCCGGTGCATAGGTAACTGCAACAGCATCAACATCATCCAAGGTCACCTCTGCATCGGAAAGAGCCTTATTAACAACACCGGATATTGCCTCAGCGTGTCTTCGTGAGGCGATTTCAGGCACAACTCCGCCGTAAATTTTATGCTCAGGCACCTGAGATGCAACTACATTGGAAAGCACCTTCCTGCCGTCTTCAACAACGGCTGCCGCAGTTTCATCGCAGGAGGATTCAATTGCAAGTATTTTCATATATCTATCATTCCTTATCAAAAGTCTTTGTCATAATAAGTGCATTTTCTGTGGGATCCTGATAAAAGTTCTTCCTCTCACCCAATTTTTCAAAGCCGTTCTTTTCATAAAGGGCAATTGCACCCCCGTTGCTAACTCTCACCTCAAGGCTTATAAAACAACAGCCTTCATCCAATGAAATTTCAACAGCATTAGTAAGAAGCTTTTGTGCTATACCCTGCCTTCTGTGTGAAGGTAGCACAGCAACATTGGCAATATAGCATTCGTCAAGAACTATATGCATACCCATATATCCTACGGTCCTGCCATTTTTTTCAGCAACAAAAAATCTTGCCGAATCATTAAAAAGCTCCTGCCTTATTCCGTCTTCACTCCAGGGATGTGAAAAGCATTCCTTCTCAATCTCACTTACAGCTTTTACATCCTTTTCCGTCATCGGTCTTATAAAAACAGATGTCAGACTGCCAAGCAGCCTTTGTATCTGCTCATAAATCCTCTCGGCACATTCTGAATAAACCCCTTCGTCTGTGCCGTAGGGGTCCGGAATATCACTGAAGGCTATCAGCTTTTCAGAAGGCACAAAGGGTGAAAGGGCGTTTTTATGGCTATGTGTCATGCACACAACAAGGTCAGCTTCATCAATCATGTAGCTGTTCACTCTTCTCGCCCTGTGAGACGAAATATCACAACCGTACTTTTCCGCCGCCTTTACTGCGTTCCGACTGACTTCATCCCCTGGAAATGCACTTATACCTGCACTTTCAGAGACTATATCAAGTTTTTCTTTTTCCGCAATACTGTTCAATATGCCCTCAGCCATAGGGCTGCGGCAGGTATTACCGGTACAAACAAAAAGTATTTTCATAATTTTTCAACTTTGCCTTAGTATTTACTTCCTATATATAGTATAGTTTTTCGCTTAAAAAGTAAATATGTTTTTTTAATTTGTTTTATTTTAAAGGCCGCAAAAGTCAAAAAGTATTAAGATTTTAAGTTTTATTTCTATTAAAGAATTAAAATATATGTGTTATGCTATATAATAAATGTACTTGTAAAAGGAGGTAACTAACTTATGAAAAAGACTTTAGCAGTATTTCTTTCAATTCTTATGATTTTCTCAGCTTTTTCCGTAACAGCTATGGCAGCACCCGGTGATCTTCTGGGTAATGTTATTGAGGATTATCTTGGTGTTACGGAAGAAGAAGGTGCTATCGACCAGCAGATGATGTACGGTATTCATTATGAAATGGAGCCTATCTCTCTTGTAAGCATTATGTACAAGCCCAGCCCCACAATCACCTTCAAGCAGCCCTGCATGGCAAAGGTTACAACAGATACACCCATTTCTGTTGACTATGAATTCCTTTACTGGAGACACGGCGAAACAGGTGAAATTTACAACGGCGGTGACGACATTGAAGTAACAGGCGTTGTTACTCTTTACGCTGTATGGCAGGAAAAAACCGATAACTATCCCCGTTTCATTCGAGTAATCATTTCTGCTTTCCAGACACTCGGCCGTGTTATTCAGAAGTTCCTCGGCGTTATTGAGGATGTTGAAGAATTTGAAAGCGAGTACTATGAAACAACAACAGTTCCCGCAAACGTATAATTAATTTTACATAAAAAATACGACTCACTGAGTGAGTCGTATTTTTTTCATTTTATTCAGCAACCGCAGTTATCGTGGCAACCGCAGTTATCGCGACAGCCGCAACCGTTGTTGCAGCCACAGCCGTTACCGTTACCGCCAAAGAGACCGCCTTCACCGCCGCAGCACATTGAGAGGATAAGAAGGATTACAATCCATGAGCAGGCACTACCGCCGAACAAACCGTTATTACACATAAGTCTGACCCCCTTTCCGAAGTACGAAGCGTTAACTTCGTCTTACATCACCATTATACGGTGCACTCTCCGATGTGTTACAGATTTTGAATATAAAATAATTATAAGGTGAAAAATAATTCAGGTGATGCTTAATGTCAAAACGGAATGTAAAGAATTTATATAGCCTTACGGCAGAAAACGAAGGTCAGACTTTTTTTGACCTTACAGATAAATTTTCTGCCTCTGTACCACACACTGACAGATTTTTATGCTTTTCAAATGAATATGAAAAAGAAAGAAAATTTGAGAAAACAGAAGAAAATCAAAGCTAAATTAAGCTTTTGATTAGATTTTTTCATTTTTTGACCTTATTTGACCTTTGAAAAGTCAGATAAATGAGCTATAATGTAATCAAGGTCAAAGAAAGTCAAAGTCAAACAAAAAAAGGAAGTGACCCAATGAACCTTTCCAATGCCATAGCGCAGATAATAACTGAAATGCTTCAGGATAAAAATGAAATTGAAATTCAAAGAAACATATTGGCTCAGGACCTTGGCTGTGTACCAAGCCAGATAAACTACGTCCTCTCCTCCCGCTTTACCCCCGAAAGAGGCTTTATTGTTGAAAGCCGAAGAGGCGGAGGCGGATGCATCAGAATCACCAGGATAAGCTACGATAAAAGCTCCCTTATGATGCAGGTGGTAAACTCCGTAGGAGGTCGCATTGACGAAGCTACGGCAAAAAATCATCTTATAAACCTTGTTTATCATAAGCTTATATCACAAAGGGATGCGGCATTGATCCTTGCCGCCTGCTCCGACGTGAATTTTAAAATTTTACCCGCAGAAATCAAAGATACCGTCAGAGCTTCCCTTTTAAAGCAAATGCTTTTAACAGTTATTAAGGAATAAATCAGAACAGTAATTAAGGAGGTAAGTATTATGTTATGTCAGAACTGCAAGAAAAATGAAGCCACAACTCACATCAAAAGAGTGCTCAACGGTGAGGCTACGGAAAGTCACCTTTGCTCCGCCTGTGCACAGAATTCGGGAATGGTAAGCTTTTTTGATGACTTTACACTTAATATGCCCGATATTTTCTCCCATATTTTTGGAGACAGTGCCTTTGCCCTCAGTGACGGCAGACTTGACCGCTGTGAAAAATGCGGATACAGCTTTGATGATATTATAAAAAGCGGCTGTGTCGGCTGTGCCGATTGCTACGAAAAATTCTATTCAAAGCTTCTGCCTTCAATTCAGCGTATCCACGGCAAAGCAAAGCACTCAGGCAAGGTACCGCACCGCACGAACGAAAAAATAATAACAAAAGAAAAATCAACAGAAGAAAAAATCGAAGACCTGCAGAAGGATATGCAAAAGGCAATTGAAGAACAGAACTTTGAGCAGGCAGCAATTATAAGAGATGAAATAAAAAAAATGAAAGGAGAAAAATAAAATGACCTGGTATAAAAACATAGGTAATGAGGGCGATGTTGTTTTAAGCACAAGAGTACGCCTTGCAAGAAATCTTGAAGATTATCCTTTCCCCATAAGACTTGACACAAGAGAAAAACAGGAGGTTTCTGCACTTATCAGTGAGACCCTTTCCGATTACAAGGATAAAAGCCTTTCATTTATTGATATGTCACAGATTTCTCCTGCCGAAGCCGTATCCTACGCTGAAAAGCACCTTATAAGCCCTGAGTTCGCTTATGAAGGCACAGGCAGAGCTCTCCTTCTTTCCGACGAAGAAGATATCAGCATTATGCTTTGCGAGGAAGACCATATAAGAATTCAGGTTATTCTTCCCGGTCTTAGCCTTGAGGAAGCCTTCAATCAGGCAAACGCTATTGATACGGTTATTGAAAATAAACTTAATTACGCCTTTAATGACACCATAGGCTACCTTACACAGTGTCCCACAAACCTCGGCACAGGAATGAGAGCCTCAGTTATGCTTCATCTTCCTGCCCTGAGAAAAAAAGGTGCTATGCGTTCTCTCAGTGCCACCGTTGCAAAATTAGGTCTCACTCTCAGAGGCTCATACGGTGAGGGCAGTGAAATTTCAGGCGATATATATCAGCTCAGCAACCAGGTTACACTCGGCATAAGCGAAAAAGCCGCTTTGCAGAATCTTACCTCAATCGCAATGCAGATTGTATCTCAGGAAAAGCAGGCAAGAGCCTCCCTTATAAAAGACGAGGACTTTATTGATAAAATCTACCGTTCCTGGGGCATTCTGCGCAGTGCCTACAAGCTGACCTCTCAGGAGCTCACAAACCTTATTTCCTATGTGCGTATGGGTGCGGCAGAGGGCATTATTGATGTACCTAAGGAAAAACTCACTCAGATGTTTATTGAGCTTCAGCCGGCAACAATAAATGTTGCCGAGGGAAAAAGCCTTTCACAAAGCGAAAGGGATATTCTCAGGGCAGAAAAGGTAAGAACGGCATTAAGCTAAGTTAACTTTTAAAGGATGTTGAACTGATAGTTCAGCATCCTTTTTTATCATTAAACAAAGAGGTGTAATATTATGTACAAATTCACAGGCTTTACTGAAAAGGCAAACAGAGCCTTAAATTCTGCAGTTGAAATTGCAGAAAATCTCGGTCACACATATATAGGAAGCGAGCACCTTCTTGCAGGTCTTGTAAGAGAGGATAACGGAGCCGCCACCGCCCTTCTTTCAAAAAAGGGAGTTACCATTCAGGCTGTTGAGCAAAGTATACGCAGAAATATCGGTGTAGGAATTCCAACGGTGCTCACCCCGAACGATTTTACCCCGCGGTCAAAGCACATTATTGAGCTTTCCCTTGCCATAGCAAAAAATGAAAATGCAGGCTATGTGGGCACCGAGCACATTCTCAAGGCTATGCTCAGCGAGGACGATTGCTGTGCCACGGCACTTCTTATTGAATTGGGTATATCCCCTGCCATTTTACTTGAGGATATGAAGTCAGGCAGTGAAAGGTCAGGTGCCTTCAGCTCAACTCCCGTTGGTAAAAAATCACAAAAGGCAAAAAGCAATACACCTTCCCTTGATAAATACGGTCATGACCTGACGCAAAAAGCCTCCCGCAACGAAATCGACCCGGTTATAGGAAGAGAAAAGGAAATTGAAAGGGTTATTCAGATTCTGTCACGAAGAACAAAAAATAACCCCTGCCTTATCGGTGAACCCGGTGTGGGTAAAACCGCAATAGCAGAGGGCCTGGCTGTAAAAATTGTAAAAAATGAGGTGCCCGAGCTTTTAAGGAACAAAAGAGTGGTCTGCCTTGACCTTACGGGTATGGTTGCGGGAACAAAGTACCGCGGAGACTTTGAAGAAAGAATCAAAAGCTGTATTGAAGAGGTGAGCAAGAATAAGGATATAATTCTGTTCATTGATGAGGTGCATAATCTTATCGGCACAGGCTCGGCTGAGGGTGCCGTTGATGCGGCTAATATCTTAAAGCCCTCCCTTGCAAGAAGTGAGCTGCAGCTTATAGGAGCCACAACGCTTGAGGAATACCGCAAGTATATAGAAAAAGATTCTGCCCTTGAAAGACGCTTTCAGCCCGTAAAGGTCGGCGAGCCTACACCCGAAGAAGCTACGGAGATTCTTAAGGGCCTCAGAGATAAATATGAAGCCCACCACAAGGTAAAAATCACCGATGAGGCAATCATCACTGCCGTAAAGCTTTCACAGCGTTATATCAGCGACAGATATCTGCCCGATAAGGCAATTGACCTGATTGACGAAGCCTGCTCAAAGGTACGCCTGGGTTCCTTCACTGTTCCGCCTGAAATTAAAAAGCTTGAAGCCGAGCTTAAGGATATAACCGAAGAAAAGGCTGCCGCTATAAGCGGTCAGGATTTTGAAGCTGCCGCCACCTTAAGGGACAGTGAGAAGGAGCTTATGAGCAAAATTGCAGTTGCCCGTTCCGATTGGAAAGAAGAAAACAGCCACCGCAAAAGCGAGGTCACGGCTGTACAAATAGCAGAGATTGTGTCAGGCTGGACGGGTATCCCCGTTTCAGAAATAACTCAGGAGGAAGGTCAGCGACTTTTAAAAATGGAGGACATTCTTCACGAAAGAATAGTCGGTCAGGACAAGGCGGTTTCAGCTGTAGCAAGGGCAATAAGGAGGGGAAGAAGCGGTCTTAAGGATCCGAAAAGACCTATGGGCTCATTCATTTTCCTCGGTCCTACGGGTGTTGGCAAAACGGAGCTTTGTAAAGCCTTGGGC
>JAXJQQ010000137.1:0-10959 GCA_036311065.1 Acutalibacteraceae bacterium
CCGTCACCGAAGTTCTTTGTTGCAAGAATACGGTGAGCCTGCATAGGAGCCACAAGTCCGGCTGTGCCGAGCTTTGAAAGCTGAGCACCTGTAATAGGATGGCGCTTAAGCTGCATTTTCCACTGCTTGTTAAGAAACTCCATTCTTTCCTTGTCATAAAGCTCAACTTCCTGAGTTCCTCTTGCAGTTACCAGTTTAAGGTTCTTATCACCGAAAACGGCACCGACACCGCCGCGGCCTGCAGTTCTTTCAGCACTGAAAACACCTGAATAAAGAACCTTGTTTTCACCTGCAGGACCGATAGTAATACAGCTTGTACCGCTGGAAAACTGCTTCTGCACCTCACCTGTGAGCATACCCTTCATTTCGGGCACTTCGTGGAAGGTAATGCTGTCATCGTCAATTTCAATCCAGGTAAGCTCTTTTGCTCTGCCTGTGATAACCATAGCATCCCAGCCTGCTTTTTTAAGTCTTCTGCCGAAGGGACCGCCGCAGTTTGAGGATGTAATAAGCCCCGTAAGAGGTGAAACCGTTGAAATATTAAAGCGTGTTGATGAGGGTGACTTACACCTTGTAAGAGGACCTGTTGAAACAACAATCCAGTTATCCTCATCAAAAGCCTTCATACCGGGACGTATATGCTGAAGAAGAATATCGGCTGCCATAATTTTACCGCCTATAGTTCTTTTTCTGTCCTCGTCCGTCCAGGGAAACTCACTGTGAGTCTTGTTTGTAAGGTCAACAAAAAGCACCTTACCCATATAAGCCTTTAGTTTTGTCATAATTCTCTCCTTAAATATTAAGATTCAGAGTATCCGTTTTGTTTTCATCAAATATAAGTATTCTGCCGCTTAAGGAATTATCACGTGTAAGCAGATAATTAATACCGGTTGCTGCTTGGTATGAGCCTATAATTCCCGCCACTGCACTTACATTGTGCTTTGCCTTGTTTCCCCCACAAAGACCTGCTTCGGAAGGTGTGAGCGAGTATGACGGCACATACAGATAAGAAACTCCGTAAAATCCGTCAATACCGCCGTGAACAAGAGGAATATTATTTTCACGGCAGAAGTCTTCCGCAATAAGCCTTGTGCCGTTGTTATCAACACACGAGAATATTATATCACAGTCTTGTGCAAATTTCAATTTAGAAATATCGTCAATATGCTCATTCACCGAAACAATTTCACAATCAGGTGCATAATCCGAAAGCTTTTTCTTTAACACACTGCATTTATCCGTACCGATATCATCAATGCTATACATAAACTGACGGTTAAGGTTTGATTTGCTTACCGTATCAAAATCGCAAAGATACATTTTTCCTATGCCTGCACCTGCAAGGTGAACGGCTACATTAGTACCAAGGCCGCCAAGGCCGATTACGGCACAGCTTTTATCGCCTATACAGAAGCCCTGTGTCAGCTCTTTTTCATTTTCCATCGTAATTTCCTCCGCAGGAAAGTGTGTTGCCTGAAAGAGTTTCCACAGCATGGGGTAAAACAGGGAGCACAACCTCAATAGATTCCCTTACCGCCTTTGGACTTCCGGGAAGGTTGATTATAAGAGTTCTTCCTCTTATGCCTGAAACAGCCCTTGAAAGCATTGCCTTAGGTGTGATTTCAAGGCTTCTGAGCCTTATGGCTTCGGAAATACCGGGAGCATTTTTTTCAATAACACAAAGCGTTGCTTCAGGGGTAACATCACGGGGTGCAAAGCCTGTACCGCCCGTTGTAAAAACAACATCAGCCTTTAATTCGTCACATAAGCGTATCAGAGCAGATGCTATATCATCCTTTTCATCAGGCACAATCACATAATCAAGAACCTCGCCCGTTTTTTCAACAATTTCCTTTATAAGTAAACCGCTTTTATCTTCGCATATACCCTTTGAGCAGCGATCACTGACACAAATTATTCCGAACTTCAAAAAAATCACCTCAACCTATGGAAAAAAGCATAAATATATAGTATAATAATAACAAGTCAACACAAAATTTTCAATAAATTTTGTGTAAAATATATTTATTATTTAAGAAGTCAGTTGTTTGCAACTGTTTAATTCATCTTCGACTCTGCGTTCTAAGTGGCAACATATGAACAAAAGAGCGTAGCCGAAATAACACAAACCGCTATTAAGGAAAAAAGCGGCTAACGGCTAAGGGTAAACGGAGAAATCCTTTTGCCTTCCGTGATTGAAAAGGAGAAATGAATTATGAAAAAGCTTCTTGCAATCCTTCTTGCAGCTATGATGCTGTTTTCACTTGCTGCCTGCGGCGGCGGTGGAGAAACCCCCGGCAATGCTCCCGAAAATCCCGTAATCAGAATGTCAACAACCACATCCGTAAACGACTCCGGTCTTCTTCCCTACCTTCTTCCTGTTTTTGAAAAAGCAACAGGCTATACGGTTGAAGTTCAGTCTGCAGGTACCGGTGCCGCTATCCAGAAGGCAGTTGACGGAAACGCTGACCTCATCCTTGTTCACTCAAAGGCAAGTGAAGAAACCTTTGTTAATGACGGCTACGGCGTTGAAAGAATTCCCTTTATGTACAACTATTTTGTTGTTGTAGGCCCTGCAAACGACCCCGCAGGCATCAAGGGCAGTGCAAATGCTGCAGCTGCTTTTGAAAAAATTGAAGATGCTGAAGCAAGCTTTGTTTCACGCGGTGATGAAAGCGGCACACACAAGGCAGAGCTTAAAATCTGGGGCGATGATGTTCCCGAAGCTGATGACGAATGGTACACAAGTGCTGGTCAGGGTATGGGTGCATGCCTTACAATGGCAAGCGAAAAAGGTGCATACTGCCTTACAGACAAAGCTACCTTCCTTTCAAACAAGGCTGAGCTTGACCTTGAAATCCTTCTCAGTGAAGGCGACGATATGAAGAATACATATTCTCTTATTGAATGTAATCCCGAAAAGCTTGACGACATCAATACAGAAGGAGCAAAGGCTCTTATTGAATGGCTCACAGGCGACGAAGCTTCTGCACTTATTGCAAAGTACGGTGAAGAGCAGTACGGTGAAGCTCTTTTCTACCTTATTGAAGAATAAGAATTGGAAAAGCTGATAGAAGCCTTTGAAATGCTGATATCCATGGACAGGGAAATTCTGCAGATAATCGGTGTTACACTGAGAATGTCATTTTTCTCAACAACAATTTCCTGCCTTATAGGTATGCCCCTGGGCGTGCTTTTGACAAGCACTGATTTCAAAGGTAAAAGGACAATCAAAAGAATAATAAACACCTTAATGGGCTTGCCACCGGTGGTGGCAGGCCTGATTGTCTATATGCTTTTCACCAAATACGGTATTTTTGGTTCATTGGGACTTCTTTTTACTGTTGAGGTAATGGTGATTGCCCAATGCCTTCTTATAACCCCTGTTGTGATAAGTCTTACCGGGAGCGTATGTTCTGTAAACGGCAAAAATCTTCTTGAAACCGCAAAAGGACTTGCCTTCGGCAAATTCAAAACGATGAAGCTTTTCCTTTCTCAGAACAGAACTGCGCTCGTTTCCGTTGTGCTTACCGCTTTCGGCAGATCCATAGCCGAGGTCGGTGCAGTAAGCATTGTCGGCGGTAACATACAGTGGAAAACGAGAGTTATGACAACAGCGATTATGCTTGAAACCAACAAGGGTAATTTTACATTTGCACTTGCACTCGGCCTTGTGCTTCTGACCATTTCCTTTGTTGTTAATATTCTTGCTTCACTTCTTACCAAGGAGGATGAGCAATGATAAAGATAAATAACCTTAAAATGCTTTACGGTAACAGAACTGTTCTTGATATCCCTGACCTTGAAATCAAAAAAGGTGAGTGCGTTATTCTCACAGGTCATAACGGCAGCGGAAAAAGCACCCTTTTAAAAATTCTGGCAGGAACGGTAAATAAAAGTGAGGGTGAGGTTTCCGCAGAAGGACAGATTTATTATCTGCCCCAACAAAGTCTTCCCTTTAATAAAAGCGTAAAAAACAACCTGCTTTTCTGCCTTGAGGGTAAAAAGCATGAACAAAAAGAGCTTTGCCGTAAGCTGCTTTGTGCTTTTGATTTAAAGCACCTTGAAAACAAAAATGCAAAAACTCTTTCAGGCGGTGAATGTCAGCGTCTGGCTCTTGCAAGAGTGCTATGCAAAAAGGGAGACATTATTTTACTTGATGAGCCCTCAAGTGCGGCAGACAGTAAAGGCAGAGGGCTTATAAACAGCCTTATAAGCCAATACTGCAAAGAAACGGGCTGCACCCTTGTTATGACAACTCATACAGGTGAATATCCCAATATAAGCAATCTTCGCATTATTGAGCTTTGCGACGGTAAAATCAAAAATGACACAAAGGTTGGTGACAAGGATGATGCTTAATGTTGTTTCCCTTGAAGAAGCAATCGGAATAACACAAAAGGAATTTTCCGGTTTCAGACCCGAAAGCGAAAAACTGAATATTTACAATTGTCTCGGCAGAGTTCTTGCAAAGGATATAATTTCATATGAAAATATCCCACCCTTTGACAGAAGCACCGTAGACGGCTATGCAGTGTTATCCTCCGATACCTTCGGAGCAGGTGAAGGTATGCCCTCTATGCTTACGCTTAAAGGTGAAATCCTTATGGGTGAGGAAGCTGACCTCTCCGTTGAAAGCTCAGAGTGCATAAAAATTTCCACAGGCGGAATGCTGCCGGAAGGTGCCGACAGTGTTGTAATGGTTGAACACACCGAGCAGATGATTGACGGCACCTGCCTTATTTTCAAAGCAGTAAGCCCTTTTCAGAATGTTACAAAAACAGGTGACGATGTAAAAATCGGTCAGACCGTTATAAAAAAAGGGACACTTATAACCTCAAAGCATATTGGCATTCTTTGTGCTCTCGGTATAACAGAGGTTGAGTGTATCAGAAAAATCAAGGTGGGCATTATTTCAAGCGGTGATGAAATTGTACCCATAGAAGAAGCGGTACCCACGGGAAAAATCCGTGATATAAACAGCCACTTTCTATCTTCCCTTATGAAAGAAAACGGCTGTGATACCAGGGAATACGGCATAGTCAGGGATAGCTTTGATGAGCTTTACGGCATTTTACAAAAAGCCGCCACAGAATGTGATGTTGTGCTGATTTCAGGCGGTTCATCGGCAGGCAGCAAGGATATGACGGCTGCCGTTATTGATAAAAACGGTAAGGTGTTCTTTCACGGAATTGCAGTAAAGCCCGGTAAGCCTACCATATTCGGTAAGGTGAATGAAACGGCGGTTTTCGGTCTGCCCGGTCATCCTGCAGCAGCATATCTTATTGCAAAAGCCGTTGTGATGAAGCTGATTGATTTTTACACTCAGCAAACAAGTAAGTCCTTGAGCCTCACGGCTGAAATTACTCAAAGCGTATCTTCAAATCACGGCAGAGAAGAGCTTGTTCCCGTTACAATTGAAGACGGAAAAGCCTCACCCCTGCTTTTTAAAAGCGGACTTGTATCCCTGCTTTCTTCAGCCGACGGGTATATAGTTATTCCACGAAATAAGGAAGGCGTTTTTAAAAGCGAAAAAGTAACAGTATATTTATTTTAAGGAGATAAATTATGAAGCATAATTATCTTGATAATATGCCTTTGGAAGAAGCAAAAGAAAAGTTCACTGCTCTTATAACGGATGATTTTTCACATAAAACAGAAGAAATTGCCACAACTGACTCAGTAGGCAGAGTGCTTGCAAATGCAGTTTATGCAAAAATCTGCTGTCCGCATTACAACGCCTCAGCTATGGACGGTATTGCCGTAAAGGCAAAGGATACCTACACGGCAAGCGAAAATACCCCTTTGATACTCTCCCCCGATAAGTACACAGTTGTTGATACGGGTGATGCTATACCTGATGACAAGGATGCAGTTATAATGGTTGAGGATATTTCCTTTGAAGAAGACGGCAATGTTAAAATCATAGCCTCCGTGCATCCCTTTCATAATGTCAGACAAATAGGCGAAGACATCTGTATGGGTGATATGATTGCTCCTTCATTTACTCAAATTACACCCTCTCTTTGCGGAGCAATACTTGCAGGCGGCATAACAAAGGTCTGCGTTATCAGAAAACCGACAGTAGCAATCATACCCACAGGTGACGAGATTGTTTCACCAAGAGAGAATCCTGAAAAAGGGCAGATTATTGAATTTAACTCCTCAATTTTTTCGGGTATGCTTAAACAGTGGGGTGCAGATACAAAAATTTATCCTATCATTCCCGATAAAAAGGATTTACTCAAAGCAAATGTTGAGGATGCGGCAGAAAAATATGATGCTGTTCTTATTCTTGCAGGCTCCTCAGCCGGCAGAGATGATTACACCTGCGACATTATAAAAGAGCTTGGAACTGTTTGTGTTCACGGTATTGCCATAAAGCCCGGCAAGCCCGCCGTTCTCGGTAAAATCGGAAACACACCCACAGTAGGTCTGCCCGGTTATCCCGTTTCTGCAATAGTGGTAATGAGGGAAATAGTAAAGGATCTGATATCTTTCCTTTCGCTTAAAAAAATCAAAACTGAAGAAAGGCTGACTGCAGTTTTAGGAAAAAGAATTGTTTCTTCTCTTAAGTACCGTGAATACGTACGCGTAACACTTGGCAAAATCGGTGAAAATTATGTTGCCGTACCGCTTCCGAGAGGGGCAGGTATTGTAACGAGCTTTACCAAGGCTGACGGTATGATAGTTGTACCCCAGAACTGTGAAGGTATTGAGCAGGGCGAAAAGGTTGAGGTTTTGCTTGTAAACCCTGAAAAGGATATAGCAAGCTCAATTATCGTAACGGGCAGTCACGACCCGATAATTGATGAAATCAACGACCTTATGAAAATAAAAGGCTATCCGTACTCCGTTTCTTCTTCACATGTTGGAAGTATGGGTGCTCTCAATGCGGTCAGGCTCAATCAGGCTCACCTTGGCGGTACTCACCTGCTTGATACAGAAAGCGGCGAATACAATAAAAGCTATATTGCAAAATACCTTGACAGCAAGGATGCAACACTCATAAAGGGAATCGGCAGAATTCAGGGCCTTATGGTGCAGAAGGGTAATCCCCAAAATATCAACTCCTTCGCTGATATCATCGGTCACAGATATGCAAACCGTCAGTTGGGCTCAGGTACACGGATTCTTTTTGATTACCTTTTAAAAACACATAATATAGCAAAAGACGAAATTGACGGCTACAGAAACGAGGAATTCACTCACACAGCCGTTGCCGCACAAATTGCAGGCGGCAATGCCGACTGCGGTTTGGGTATATATTCAGCGGCACAGATGTATGACCTGGATTTTATTGAAATAACTGTTGAAGAATACGACTTTATAGTAAATAACGATTTTATAAATACACCTATGTATAACGCTTTTACGGAAATTTTCCGCAGTGATGAGCTTAAAAGCCGTATGGAAAAGATGGGAGGCTACAGATTTGGCTGATTTTACACACCTTAACAAAAACGGTGAGGCTGTTATGGTTGATGTGGGAGATAAAAGCATAACCAAAAGAACTGCCGTTGCTTTTGGCAGAATCAGAATGAAGGAAGAAACACTTTCTGCCCTTTTATCAAATCAACTGAAAAAAGGCGACGGTCTTGCCACAGCAAGAATTGCGGGCATAATGGGAGGAAAAAACACGTCTTCTCTTATTCCTCTGTGCCACAACATTCCCATTGATAAAATTGAAATAACCTTTGAAAACAACGGCACGGATGAGCTTCATATTTACGCTGATGCCAAATGCACCTATAAAACAGGCATTGAAATGGAAGCACTCACCGCCGTCAGCATAAGTGCACTTACAGTTTACGATATGTGCAAGGCTATTGATAAGTCAATGGTTATTGAAGAGATAAGATTGCTTGAAAAAAGGGGCGGAAAGAGCGACTATAGTTATGAAAGATAAACTTGGAAGAGACATAGATTATCTGCGTATTTCATTAACAGACAGATGTAACCTTAGCTGTATTTACTGCAAGGGTAATTCAGAGCACAAAAAAGAGCTGTCAGTAGCCGACATTGAAAGGATTGTGAAAGTCTTTGCTCTTTGCGGAATAAAAAAAGTCCGCCTTACAGGCGGTGAGCCTCTTTTAAGAGATGATATTGCAGAGATAATCAGAAGAATAAAAAGCATTGACGGTATTAAAAAAATAGTTCTTACCACCAACGGAATACTGCTTAAAAAATATGCAAAAGTGCTTAAGGATGCCGGCCTCAGTGCTGTTAACATAAGCCTTGATACAACAGATGAAAGGCAATATCTGGAGCTCACGGGCGCAGATAAGCTGAAGGATGTTTTTGAGGGCATAAAGCAAGCTCAGAAGGTCGGTCTTTCCCCCATAAGAATCAATTCTGTTCTTATAAAAGGTAAAAACGACAGCTCAGCCGAAGAGCTTGTAAATCTTGCAAGGGACAACGAAATTGATGTACGCTTTATTGAGCTTATGCCCTTTACCGAAGAGGGGCAGAATGAAGAAAAAATAGTAAAGGGTGATGAAATTTTGAGTCAGTTCCCTTTGCTTATACCAACAGAAAGCAAAGCAGAAAAAAGCGTTGCAAGATATTTCACCGCCGATGGCTTCAAGGGCAGAATAGGGCTCATAACTCCCGTCAGCAATAAGTTCTGTTCAGAATGTAACAGAATAAGACTTTTATCAGACGGTAAGGTGCGTCCTTGCCTGGGTGACGGAAAAGAAGTTGACCTGATGCCCATTATTGACGATAAAGAGAAGCTTCTTGAAGCAATAAAAGAGACGATTTTTAACAAGCCGGCAAATCACAGCTTTTCCTGCGATTACGGCAAGTTTCACTCAATGAATCAGATAGGAGGATAAAAATGGCAACAGTTTTATCAATTAACATAAGCGAAAAAAAAGGAACACCTAAAACAAAAATCAATCCCGGTGTTCTTATTGAGGATTTTGGCTTTGAGGGTGATGCACATGCGGGCAAGTGGCACAGACAGGTCAGCCTTCTTGCCAAAGAAAGTATTGAAAAATCAAAAGGCTTACCGAGTGACGGTCTTTGTCACGGTGTTTTTGCCGAAAACATCACTACTGAAGGAATTGAGCTTTTCACAATCCCCGTTGGTACACAGCTGAAAATCGGAGAAT
This sequence comes from Acutalibacteraceae bacterium, assembly GCA_036311065.1. Classification (GTDB taxonomy): domain Bacteria; phylum Bacillota; class Clostridia; order Oscillospirales; family Acutalibacteraceae; genus UBA6857. Next base: position 9,117 of record JAXJQQ010000137.1, read on the forward strand.
GTATCATAGAAATCAGCCAGATCGGCAAAGAATGCCATGACGGCTGTGCCATCAAAAAGCTTGTGGGTCAATGCGTAATGCCCCGTGAGGGTGTTTTTGCCAAGGTAATCAAAGGCGGTAAAGTCTTTGAGGGAGACAGCATCGAGGTGCTGTGAGATAAAGCAGAAAGATAATACTCTTTCAACGATACCCACATAATTTAACGATTACCCACTCATAACAAACCACAATTCAATACCCAACCACACAAAAACAGCGTTGCAGAAAGGGCACAGTACACCCAAACTGCAACGCTTATTTTTATAACCCCTTATACCATAAGGGAAAACGGCGATAGATTAACAATACCACCATCGATACGATTGTATCAATAGTGGTACTAGATTTGGCGGAGAGCAAGGGATTCGAACCCTCGAAGCCGTTTTAGCGACTTACACGATTTCCAAGTGCTTGCCCGACAACCCCGAAACCTTTATAAAATAAGGTTTTTCCGGCAATTTAGTCCACTAAAGAAACCGCTGTTTCGTCGGCGAAAAGGTCGGCAGAAAGGGCATTTTAAGTACTTTTCAGAAATGGCGTCAAATGGCACCAAAAGGCTAATTAAATTTATCTATTATAAAAGAATCAGACTGAGAGTCATAATGATATGTCGGATTTTCGCATAAATGCAACAAAAAAACTGTTTCGGAATAATATTCGCCAAAATACTCTCTTAATGTGTCACAGGAAAGTTCTCGGTCAGAGTTTTCGGACGCACACACTTTTAACAGAATCCTGTTCCTGATTTGCCATAGGCAGAATTTCTTTATGGCTTTAGCCTCTATCTGTCTTACGCGCTCTCTTGTTACGCCCATTTTTCTGCCGATTTCTTCTAAAGTTTCGCTCTCAGAGCGAGCTTTCAGTACTCTTTTTGTATTCTCGCGGGAATAAAGCTCACTGTAAAAAGCTTTCAATTCCCGCTGTATGTCTGATGAACCAATTAGATCCTTTTCTGTTTTATCAGTCATCTGCTACCCCCAACCTTTATATCTGTATTGATTATAATGGTGTTATTATATCAATCGCTTAACCTATCGATAAACTTATCAACATCGGAGTTGCAAAAATCACAGGTATGAAATGCTTCTGACATAACTACAATGATATCAGTTATTTCTCTGTACAGGTTGTGCAAATTATGCTTTTCGTTAAAAGCAACATGAGATTCAAAATCTTTCAGCATTTCAAACAATCCGACAATTGTTTTAGGTACAATATTTGAGGTGCTGTATTTTTTTAAATGGTCCCGTGTTTCCTTGAAAAGTGCCTGAAGCTCTTCAACTGAAATATTTTTACCGCTCCAGTCTTTTTCCATCAGCCCGAACCACTTGTAGGTAAGTTTTTCAGTTTTTGAAAGTCTCTCGTTAAAGCTGTATGTCTCTAAATTGATTTTAACTATGTTGTTTTCATCATCAACTATCTGAATGTGCGGAAACTTACATTCATATTCACCTGAGAAAAAGCCTTTTTTCAGAGCTGTTACGATAGAGTGAATTGTCTTATAGTGATAAAAACCCATTTTATCTTCATTTTCTTCTATCATAGAAGCAAAATAGAGAAAAGAGTCCATTTCTATGAAAATTCTGCTTATTCCTTTAGGCACAAGATTTTTCGTGTGAAAGGAAGTTAAAGTTCTGTAGGTTTCTTTCAACAGATTCTGTATTTCCGACGGAGAAACTCTCTTCAGTTCAAGCGCATCAAAACCAAGCTTGTTCCAGTGGTCGGCTACTTTTCTTATTATGTACTCGTCAAAATATATCTGCTTTTCAAGCGGAAGCAACTCATTGTAGTTGCGGCTGATATA
>JAXJQQ010000138.1:0-3244 GCA_036311065.1 Acutalibacteraceae bacterium
GAGCAACATATATATCAAAAGTATTATTGATATTAGTTATCATTATCGATTTCAAAAGCACTGTTAACGGAAAAACATAGTTACTGTCTAAAGTTACAAGAATATTCATATAATTACCTCCTCAAGTACTGTGCTTAACAGCATTTTCTATTTTTAGGAAATAATAAATTAAATTTAAACATAAGTCAACCGGTTTCAAATAATTGTAAGAATAATTTAATTTAAGTATAATGATCAGATATATTTTCTTACAAAAAACCGACAAAATTGTAATATTAAATAGTCCTGTTTTAATCACAGTCCATTTATTCTGTCGCTTTGTAAAGCATACAGGGTCTTCCGCCTGTTTCATAGTTTATTTCACCCTGAGCTTTGCCTGATTCGACAAGGTAGTTCATATATCTTCTGACTGTTACGGCGGTAATTCCCGTCTTTTCGGCTATTTCGTCACCGGTCAGCCATTTGTTTTTGTTTTCTTTCAAATGATCAGAAATAATTGAAAGTGTCTTTTCCTGTATTCCCTTCGGATGCAGGTCTTCACTTTTTTTACGGGATGAATCAATAATAAAATCAATGCTTTTTTGATTCAGAGTGTCAAGCTCATTTAGTGCTTTTTGTTGTGTTATATACTTCTGAAGTGCCGTTTGAAATCTGTCAAAGGTAAACGGCTTAACGAGATAATCAACTATGCCCAGGTGAAGAGCTTCTTCAAGCGAGTCACGGTCATTGGCGGCAGTTACCATAATCACATCAGCAGATATATGTTTCTTTCTTATCTGACGTAAGGTTTCAAATCCGTCAAGCTTCGGCATATATACATCCATTATGATAAGGTCAACGCTGTTTGTTTCCAAAAATTCAAGAGCAGAAAGACCGTCTTTACATTTGCCGCAAACTGAAAAGTTTTTGTTTTTCATTACATACTGCTCGTTTATCATGGCAACCATTGGGTCATCTTCAACTATAAGTACCTTATACATTTTTGCAGCTCCTTTTTTTATTTCTTAAAACTGACGGTAAAGGATGTTCCTATACCTTCCTGTGATTCAACATTTATTTTGCCTCCGGCAGCTTCAATGAGGTTCTTTACTTGATATAGTCCCGTGCCCCTGCCACTGCCTTTAGTGGAAAATCCGTTTTCAAAAATACGGCCGATGTTACTGTCGGATATACCTGAGCCTGTGTCGTCAGCAGTGATGAGAAGCGCTCCCGGTTTTGAATACATACCGAATAATAATTCTTTTTGACCGTCATAGTTCATATCGTTCATTGACTCAAAAGCGTTTTCAATGAGGTTTCCGATGACAGTAACAAGAACTTCAGAGGGAAGAGATATATCTGCAGAAGAATAGTAACAGCCTTCCCTTAAAACGAACTTAACATTAAGCTCTGAAGCTCTTGCAATTTTTCCTATAAGAAGTGCGGCTATTGCAGGCTCGTTTATACAGTTCATAACCTTGCTTATGGTTTCTCGCTGTACCATTGTTATATTCTGAATGTATGATGTTGCCTCATCATACATTTCCATCTGTATCAGACCGAGAATAACATGAAGCTTATTAGTGAAATCGTGGTTGTTAGCTCTCATTGAATCTACAAGATATCTTGTACCCGTGAGGTCTTCCATAAGCTTTGTGTATTCTTTTCTGTCGTGAAGAATACCGACGGTGCCGGTAACAGAACCGTTTTCTTTAATCGGTATTGTATCAATTAGTATGTTGTCATAAGCTGAACTTACAGAACGACTAATTTCAGAAGCACAAAGAGAATTGAGCGCAGGAATTGTATTACTTAAATTACTTACATATTTTCCGATGAAAGAATCTTCTTTTCCGTCAGTTGTAAGCATTTCAACGGCTGATTTATTTATAAACTGAACTTTACCTACCTTGTCAACAGCTACTATGCCTTCGTCAAGAGATTCGAGAATATTGTCACGCATTCGGAACATGGATGTAAACACATCAGGCTCATATCCCAAGAGACTCTTTTTGATTTTATCTGAAAGCTCTGCAGAGATAAAAAGCTCAATCAGAATTGCTATAATAGTAATAAGAATAAAGGTAAGTATAATTTGAATCGTTTCATTTTTTATATTTTTCATAAGCATAATTGCCATAACAAAGCCCGCATAGTTGCCTTCTTCGTCGTATATTGCAGCATATGCTCGTCTTTGCGTGCCTGACGGACCATTATCCGTAGTAGTATAGTCGTCTTTGGACTTTTCTTTAAAGTCAGTTATTGTACCGTCATAAACCGTACCGATAAGCTCTTCGTTTGAATGGTAAAGACGAGTGCTTTCTTTTGTTACAACAGAGATAACATCAATATCTTTAAGAGTATCACACAGAGAATCAAGATATTCTTTGAGTAAAGGATAGGAATCCATGTTTGAGTATTCTGCTTCTACAACGAGTGGTGACTTTGCGATAGTTTCTGCCACATTCTGAAGATTCTGGTCACGGCGCTCTATTTCAAATTGCACATTTATAAAAGAACCTGCAAATCCTAAAAACAAAGCAAGGGTGACGATAAGTATAATCTGAAAACGAAAAGACATTTTTTGTATATTGCCGAGAGTGGCTTTCTCGTTTTTTTGGTTGTTTCTTTTAAATGGCATATAAAATACTTCTTTCATTTTAGTTTATGCTGTAATAATAATAGATTTTTTGCCTTTTGAAAAGGTTTTGAAAGTAAAATAAATGAAAAAAACAAAAAAATTTCTTTTAAACTTTTGAATAATTGTATATGAGAAAAAACTGTGATATTCTTGGCTCAACAAAAAACAAAGGAGCGATTTTATATGGGTTCAATATTCGAAACAGTTATGCTTTTATGCTTCGGCTTTTCCTGGCCGATGAATCTTATCAAAGCATACAATGCAAAAACAGCAAAGGGTACAAGCCTGCCTTTCATACTTCTTATAATAATAGGTTATGTAGCAGGCATTATAGCTAAGATTGTTACGGGACAGACCAACTACGTTCTTGCAGCGTATGTATTAAATCTTGCTATAGTACTTCTTAATCTTGTAATTTATTTCAGAAATTCAACACTTGACAAGAAGAAAGCATAAGGAGAGATTGAAAATGACAGAAATTAAAAAGTATTCAGCACTCAACGACCTTGCAGAAAAAGGCGGAACAGTTATATTCGGCGGCAAAGAAGATAAGGATATTCCTCTTTGTGAGTTAAGACAGGCATTTGAGCTCGGTTCAAACTATTATAACAGAAGCTTTGAAAA
>JAXJQQ010000139.1:0-2603 GCA_036311065.1 Acutalibacteraceae bacterium
AGATATTTTAGCGTGTCAATGGATGAATTGTTTGATTTTAATCTGAAGGAAATGGAATGCTCAGTTAAAAAGATAGCCGATGAGGCGTACAAATACAGAGAAAGCAATCCATCTGAGAGCAGGCGGATTCTTGAAGAAGGATTAAGAAATTATCCTGAAAATGAGGTTTTGCTCAATAGTTTGCTTTATGTTTTGAATTATACAGAGAACCCTGATGAAACGATTAGTATTGCCTGTAAACTTATTGAAAAAACTAATCAAAGTGATATTAAATATGATGCTCTTCGTTTTCTTGCTTATGCCTACAGGACAAAAGGCGATTTCAAGAGTGCTGAAGCCGCTATTGAACAAATCCCGGAAATTACTTTTACTAAGCTGACAGAGAAGGCGTATCTTTTGTCAGGAAAAGCAAAATTTGAAGCTGCCGAAAAACAAAAGTTGATTTCTTTGGAAAACTTGATTCAAATGATGTGGAAGCTAGCTGAATACTATGAAGAAATCGGCAAAACAGATAAAGCTATTAAAGAAACCGAAAAGGCTTTGGATATCATTTCTGTTGTTCCTAATACCCAATTTGATGTTTATATAAAATATTTCAATAATCAAATAGAGCGTATGAAAAGTAAACTCTAAATGTAACAGACCACCGAATAGCAGTGTATATTCGATGGTCTGTTTTGTTTACGCCACTTTATCAATACCAACCATAAACTGCTCAAAGTCGATATTAAACTCAATTTTCAGCTTATACCCTCTGCTAACCTCAACCCGTTTAATTAAGCAATTAACAATCATTTTTTTCTTTTCAAAGCTCGCTTCATCATAAAGCTCTGCCCAAGAAATCAGTTCATCAAAACTGTCGGATAAAGTCTTAAGTACACTTTCACCGTCTGCAACATCCTTTTCAGCATCAGATACTAAATCAAAAAGTCTGCCGCACTCTTTTTCAGATTCTGCAATCAGCTCCGAAAGAGTATCAGCCGAAAAAGAGCTTTCACCCTTGATTGCTTTTATAACCTCAGATTTCAAAATGGTTAGGTTTTCCAATTCTTTGGAGTAATCTGATTTTAACATATTGAGCCTCGCTTTTCTGACTTCAAGCTCATCAGCATATCGAAGCTTGATTACATCAGATTTTGATGCACCTTTCATTTTACTGAAAATATCACGGACAATTTTATCAATTAAATCATCAAGAATATGCAGAGTGTACCCCGACTGACCGTCACACTCCGTCTGTTTTCTGCTTTTGCCGTAGCAGGCATATCTGATTCGCTTCGTTGTATCAACAGATCCGTCTTTTCTTTTACGGTATCTTCCGCTTGTTGTAAGATTCAGCCTTGAGCCGCAATGCCCACAGTAAACCTTGCCGGAGATAAGAGATTTACCTTTTGTGTTAAGGGGAACAGTGGGATTGTTTTTCTTTCTGTCTGAACGTTCTTTCATAATCATCATAGCTCTTTCATACTGTTCAGGCGGAATTATCTGCAGTTCAGGTATAACCTCAGAACGAGCCTCACCGCTACGGAGAATACCTGTGTATGTCAGGTTGCAAAGAATACCTCGGATTGTAGCTTCATGCCACATTTTGCCTGTTCTTGCTCGGTAACCGTTATTGTTCAGCCACGTTGTAATTCTGTGTGCACCGTAACCCTCTTGCGTGTACTTGTCAAAGATAACCTTCACAACAATAGATTCATCGGGATTTACCTGTAAATCATAAAGTTCGTGCTTTCTTTTATTGAATCTACCGCTTTTCACAAGGTCGTATCCAAAGGCGGCAACGCCGCCCTTGAAATGACCAGCTTCAACCCACTGACCAAGGCTTGTTTTTGTTCGTACTGAAGTTTTCTCGCTTTCACCGTCAGCCTGCCAGAAACGGATATAGTTTAAGAGCTTATCAATGTGATTATCAAATCTCTGTTCGCCCTCTTGTGTACTCCAAACCTCTATACCGTTTTTAACAAACCACTCTACAACGAAAGGTGTTTCATCTGCGATTCTGCCGATACGGTCAAACATAAACACAAGCAGAATATCAAACTTTTTCTTTCGTGCAAGGTCTTTTATGATTTGGATTTTATCACGGTTTTCAGCTCGTACCTTATGACCGGAAACGCCGTCTTCCTGTTCTTCGTGAACAATTTCCCAACCCATTTCACTTGCAAACTTGTGACAAGCCTTTCTCTGCATCGGAATATCTGCCTCATTGTTGCTGTCATAGTCAACCTGCTTACCTGTTGAAACTCGGTAAAGACAGCACACTCGTTTTGACATTAAACCGCCTCCTTGATATTTTTCTTTAGTTTAATATCAGGGGCATCACTTTGTCGAATGTGCGAATCACCGAGTAGAATTTCACGAAGACGAGGGAGAATGTCATTGTTAGGCTTTTCAGCAAAGGTAGCAACAACCTCATGCCCTTTAACCTTGAAGGAATATTCTCCTCTGATGTCATCATCAAGATAACGGATATATGCTTTAAGAATTCCAATATACTTCAATACTCATCACCTCGCATCCCTGTTTCGCTGTCGCTGAAGATACCTGTAATAATGTTCACAGGCTTTTATTACAAAATCTTCAAAATCTTTATCCTTAAC
>JAXJQQ010000140.1:0-2346 GCA_036311065.1 Acutalibacteraceae bacterium
CTTATATCTATACTATTCATATATTACCTCCTTGACAAATGTGCGGATTATCTCGCATCCCTGTTTCGCTGTCGCTGAAGATACCTGTAATAATGCTCACAAGCCTTCAGCACGAAATCTTCAAAATCCTTATCCTTAACCCTCGGTGCTATTTCCTGCAGTTTTTCCATTGAAACCTTGAACATTGGCTTCTGATTTGCCTTGTCTTCCTGCATTATGGTTTCAATACTTTCATCAGAAAGCTCACCCGCCTGACTTAACTTTTTGAAACGGACTGCCTGAGAAAGTGAGGGTGTTCTGTCTTCTTCCTCAATCGTACCGAGAAGAGAATACTGTTCTTCATCGGTGAGATAAGAAAGTTCAACAGCAGGCGTGAGAGCAATTTTCTCTTCATCAACAAGGTCAAGCAGTTCGGGAATGAGATAAGTTAAACGGATATAACGGTGAATCTGCCTTGAACTTTCATCAACGGATTCTGCCATTAAATCTCTGCTGTACTTTTGGCCAACTTGTCCAAAAGTTTTACCCTGATGATTTAATGCCTCTAATTTAAGTTTGTAGGCAAACGCCTTCTCCGACGGCAGAATATGCTCTCTGTGAAGATTGCTGTCAACGAGCATAATTGCCGCTTCATCTCTGCTCACGGCATAAATAAAAGCAGGGACTTCTTTCATCCCTGCTTTTACTGTTGCGTGTAAGCGTCTGTGTCCACTTATCACCTCATATTCATCTGTGCTTTCAATAGGTCGGATAATTATAGGTGTAAGAATACCTTGCTCCTGAATACTGCCTATTAGAGTATTCATTTCATCATTGTCAAGAACCTTGTAAGGATTTCCCTCAAAGGGATGAATTTTTGATACCGGGATATTTACCGGTGATTTTAATTTTTTATTAGCCATTTTATCGGCTCCTTTCTATTTTTCTAATTTTATTAATTTCTGCCTGATGCTCTTTTTGTAAGAGCTCATATAAATGAGGAGATTTATCAAGAATATCTTCCGCTTGTTTAAGTTTCTTCCTCAAAGGTATAATTTCTTGTGTAATCTCCTTACGCAGGGCTTTGTACCTCTCCTTATCTTCGGGAGTAGTTGCTCTGCGTTTTTTGTTATCTGCCTTGTTTCGTTTTTCTTCAAGCTCGGCAATTTTGAGTTTTGTTTCTTCAATACTCTGTGATAGGTCATCAGTAGTCTGAATCTGATTGTCAGTTAAGAAATGATAATCAGCCACATATTGTTTGATGTCCTTTGCGGCGTGCCTCATTTCAGGAGAAATGAGCATTGCATCTGCAACCTCTTTTAATAACTGAAACACCAGGATTATTAAGAGGAACATTGTGTTCACATAAATAACCTCAGGTCGCTTGCCGTATTCAATGCTGAACTCTAATTTCTTTCTCACTGATTCAAGAGGAAAGTATCTGTGCCTTGCGTAGAAGAAGTTATTCCAATCAACAAGGTGATGTCCGCTGTAATAGGTTTCGTTGAATCTTTTCTCTATGCCTTCGACTGTATAACCAAGGCTCTCAACCCTTACGCCTCTTTCCCAATCCTTTGCCTTAATGGTAAAACGCCTGTATTCAACCTCATATCCCATAGTGAAAAGAACTCTTCTGAATTCGTCCCAGCTTGTAGCAACAGTAAGACAAATTTCAATATCTTCTCTGAGCATATCTCTGTGTGTTTTCTTGCCTTGCTTATTAAGCCAATAGGCTGCTTTCTCACCACCGTAAAACGGTGCATTTTCAAGAACGGATTTGCCTCGCTCTTTACAGATAGCATCGGATATTTTTCTCAGTTCATAATGGTCACCAATTTTGTTTCGAAATTTAAGACCGTCTTTAAAAGATGTGCTGTTAATGACAAAATGATTATGCAGGTGATGCTTCTTATCAAGGTGAGTAGTAACTATCACCTGATATTTGTCACCCCACATTTTTCTTGCAGTTTCAATGCCTATTTCATGACATTCTTCGGGAGTGACCTCATTTTCCTTAAAGCTTTGATAACCGTGATAGGCAACTACTGTACCTCTCTCACCAAACTTCTTTTTAACCGCTACCATTTGCGCATAAGCATTATGCTTTGAGCAGTTGATACCGCTGACGAAAAGTTCTTGGTCAGTTTTGTTACTGTTTTCTGCATACTGTAAGGTAGCATATAAATCTGAGTCAAAGAATTTAGGATTCATAGTTTTATCGGGATTTTCTGCATAAACAATAACAGACTTTAATTTGCCCTTTACGGGCCAGAATCCGGTGGTCGCCAATTTTCAATCTGCTCCTTTCTTGGTTTAATGAGTACATCGCTTATTTCAGCAAGAAGATTAAAAGCTTCAGCTTCAACA
>JAXJQQ010000141.1:0-3223 GCA_036311065.1 Acutalibacteraceae bacterium
CAATTCAATTGTAGGTATTGCAGGTCTTGCACCGACAATGGCAGCTCTCACTGAAAAAAAGGATATTGCTCTTGCCAACAAGGAAACTCTTGTTGCAGGCGGCAAAATCGTTATGGAAAAGGCAAAGGAAAACGGCTGTGCAATTCTTCCTGTGGATAGCGAGCACAGTGCAATTTTTCAGTGCCTTCAGGGAATGAATAAAAAGGATGAGCTTAAGTCAATCATATTAACAGCATCAGGCGGACCCTTCTTCGGCAAAACCAGGGATGAATTAAAATATGTTACCGTAGCTCAGGCACTTAAGCATCCTAACTGGGAAATGGGTGCAAAAATCACTGTTGACAGTGCTTCTATGATGAACAAGGGTCTTGAGCTTATTGAAGCCGTATGGCTTTTTGATGCTTCTCCCGATATGATTGATATTGTAGTTCACCGTGAAAGCATAATCCATTCCCTTATTGAATATAATGATAATTCAGTAATTGCTCAGCTCGGTGTGCCCGATATGAGAATTCCCATTCAGTATGCTCTCACTTACCCGGAAAGGTATCCTTCACCCGTTAAAAAGCTTAACTTGTGGGATTATCAGAACCTTACCTTCTTCAAGCCTGATTATGATACCTTCCGTTGCCTTGGTCTTTGCCGTGATGCAATCAGAAGGGGAGGACTTTACCCCTGTGTTGCGAACGGGGCAAACGAAATGGCAAATCAGCTTTTCAGGGAAGGTAAAATCGGGTTCCTTGAAATTGCGGATAAGGTTGAGCTCGCTCTCAGCTCAGTTGAGCAAAAGCATAACTATACCCTCGAAGATGTTTTTGCCTATGACAATATGGCAAGAGACATTGTTAAAAACAGCATTTAAACTTTTCAGAAAGGCAGAACACTAGTTCTGTACGGCACAAAAATGAACTTTAATTTACTTCTCAGCGCTTCTGATATTTCAGCAAAGGTACTACCCATAATTATTGCTGTTCTCTTTTTCGGACTCATTATTTTTATTCATGAGCTCGGTCACTTTATCACCGCAAAGGCATTCGGTGTAAAGGTCAACGAGTTTGCTTTGGGTATGGGTCCCACAATCTTCAAAAAGCAGGGCAAGGAAACAAAGTATGCCCTTCGTCTTTTCCCTATAGGCGGTTTTGTTTCCATGGAGGGTGAAGAAGAGCACAGTGATGACGGCAGAGCCTACTGTAATCAGAAAACCTGGAAGAAAATGATTATAATTTCCGCAGGTGCAATCTGTAACCTTATATTAGGCATAATAGTCTGCGTTTTCCTTGTGGGCAGTGAAGAGTATGTGGGCACAAATCAGATTTTGCAGTTCTATGAAGGCTCAGTCAGCTCATCAGTTCTTAAAGAAGGGGATAAAATCCTTGAAATAGACGGAAAGCATATATATTCCGATTATGACATAAGCTTTCTTATGCAAAGAAACCGCACGGGAAAATACAGCTTTACCGTAAAAAGAGACGGCGAAAAGCTGGTGCTTCCCGATGTGCCATTCCTTGTCAGAACAAGCGGAAACTTCTCTTACGCTGAGGACTGCTCAATTTCCTCCGTCAGTGCAAAGCTTAAAAAAGCAGGCTTTAAGGACGGGGATATTATCACAAGCGTAAACGGAGTGGAAATCCCTGACAGTATAATCCTGATTGAAGAAATTCAGAAGGATAAGGATTATAAGTATGATTTTACTGTTAAAAGGGGAGAAGAAATCCTCAGCTTTGAGGATATTGCTCTCCAGACGGCAACGGTATTCGATTTTATAATTTTAGGTGAAGAAAAAAGCTTCGGTAATGTTGTTTCTTCTGCCTTCGGTTATGCAGTTTCAATGGGCAGAATGGTTTACCTTTCCCTTTTTGATATGCTCAGCGGTCAGTACGGTCTTAACGACCTTGCAGGCCCCATAGGTACAATATCCGTTATTACAGATATTGCTCAGGAAAGCGTAGTTTCAACGGATTGGTCACAGCTGTTTATGCTTATGGCTATGATTACAATCAACATCGGTCTTTTTAATCTTCTTCCCATACCTGCTCTTGACGGCGGACATCTGTTCTTCCTTTTTGTTGAGCTTATTATCAGAAGACCGATTCCTCAGAAGTATGTTTCCTATATCCATGCGGCGGGACTTGTAATACTTCTCGGCTTTATGGCTGTAATTTCCTTCAGTGACATCTGGAAGCTTATATCAGGTGTCGGATTCTATTAATTTTTACGGTTGACGGTTACCGTCACCTTACGGAGAATGAATATGAGAAGAATTTCAAAAAAAATTAAGGTAGGGGATATTTATATCGGCGGTGACAGTAAAATCACCGTTCAGTCAATGCTTAATATCCCTGCTCACGATATTGAAGGTAATGTGCGTCAGGCTCTTTCTTTACAGAATGCGGGCTGCGAAATCATAAGGGTCGCAGTGCCCGACGAAAAGGCGGTAAAAACCGTTGAAGCCCTTAAAAATGCTGTAAATGTTCCCATAGTTGCTGATATTCATTTTAACCATAAGTTAGCTTTAATGAGCATTGATGCAGGTGTTGACAAGGTAAGAATCAATCCGGGTAATATCGGTGCAGACGAAAATGTAAAGGCTGTTGCTGATAAGTGCCGTAACTTCGGTGTGCCTATCAGAATCGGCGTAAATTCAGGCTCCGTTGAAAAGGATATTCTTGCCCGTTTCGGCGGACCTACACCTGAAGCTATGGCTGAAAGTGCAATGTACCACGTAAGACTTTTAGAAAAATACGATTTTGATGATATTGTAATTTCAATCAAATCCTCAAACGTTATAAATATGATCGAAGCCTATGAAAGGGTTGCAGAATTGTGCAACTACCCCTTACACTTAGGCGTTACTGAGGCTGGTACTGCCCGTATGGGGCTTATCAAATCCTCTGTGGGCATCGGTTCACTTCTCACAAAGGGAATCGGCGACACAATAAGAGTCTCCCTCACCGACGATCCTGTAAATGAGGTTTATGCAGGTAAGGATATACTCAGAGCAATCGGCTTTGACGATAATTCACCAAGACTCGTTTCATGCCCCACCTGCGGCAGAACAAAAATTGACCTTATAGGTCTTGCCAATGAGGTTGAAATGAGACTCAGAGACGTAAAAAAGAATATCACCGTTGCAGTTATGGGCTGTGTGGTAAACGGTCCCGGAGAGGCCAGGGAAGCTGATTTAGGGGTTGCAGGCGGCATTGGTGAAGGTCTGTTAATCAAG
>JAXJQQ010000142.1:0-2069 GCA_036311065.1 Acutalibacteraceae bacterium
ATGTAAGCATAGTACCCTGAATGAACTTGGGAATAGCACCTGTAAGCTTTGAAACAAAGTTCTGCATTGAGAAGGTGATACCTTCAGTTCTTTCGCCTGTCTTGAGTTCCATTTCGTCAACAGAGTTTGTGAGAAGTGAACGTTCGGCAATAGCCTTCATATTGGTGAGAATCTGAGCTGAACCCATAAGTGACATTGCGATAAGAAGATAGCTGAGGTGTTTGTATCTTTCGTTTGCACCCACAGCGAAAGCGAGAATTCTTGTTGCAAAGTTTGCAACCTCAGCAGCAACAAGGAGCTTTTTACTGCTACCGAGCTTCTTTATTGTCTGAACTGTGAAGAGGTTGAAGATAGCACCGGGGATGCCCATTATATAGCCGAATACTACCTGAGCTGTACCGCCTGAAATTGTTGTGCCGAACACTTCATATGCAATTCCGTCGCTTTCAAAGAAGTATTCCCAGGGAAGAGTAAGTGAGAAGCACTGAACAATTCTTGCAACGCAGATGATAATAAGAGTCCTGTTGTGACGGAGATTCCAGAGAGACTGAAGAATACCCTTGTTGTCTTCCGGTGTATATTCAACCTTTTCCTTCATACGGTAAGCAAGCATTGAAATAATCATACCGCCAAGACAGAAGATTACAGCGAAAAGAAGGTAAGTATTCTTTTCTGTCATAACCTCGTTTTTAACGAAAATATCCTTGAGCATAGGATAAAGACCTACAATGGTACCGCCTGAGCCTGCACCGATTGAAATCCACTGAGCAACTCGTCTTCGTTCAATAGCACTCGGCGTGGACAAAGCAGAAAGGCCCCAGATAGCAATATCCTGAAATGAGTAGAACATATCGAAAAGAAGGTAGAGGATAAGTACTACAAGCACGGTTTTGTTTTCGGAAAGACCGAAATCCACAAACATAAGCATTGAAAGAATACCGATAATAGGTGCAGTCCAGAGAAGGAATGGACGCATCTTATAACCGGGCTTATACTTTCTGTGGTCCATAATTGAACCGATAAGGGGGTCGTTGATTGCATCCCACATGGTACTGATACCTGTGATCATACCTGTTTTGCTTGCAGGTATACCCAGAACAGTATTTAGGAAAACGAAAAGTCTTGATGAAATAAATCCGTAGGTCATATTCTGACCTGAAAGTCCGACAGCGTAGCTTAAAAGTCGGTTATTGGCTACCTTGGTCTCGCTTTCTTCTTTAGAGAAAAGGAAGAAGGGTTTCATATAATCTCTCCTTTAGCAGTATATTTATATAAATTATACAATTTTAAAGCTTGATTGTCAATAAAAATATGACAATTGAAAGAGGGCGTCAGTTTGTTTACTGTTATAGATTTAAAAAACGGTGAAAAATCAAAGTTAAAGAGGCTGTTTCAATATTTCAGAAAAGCCGATCTTAACATAACAGAGAGATTTGTGCCTTATGGTGAAAGTTTTTTCGTATGTGAAGCAAAGCATCACAGAGGAAAAATTCCGTGGAAGGAAATTGAAGAAAACACTCAGAATAAGAATTTTATTCTGCCCTTTGAACTTAAAGGCATTGCAACGTTAAAAGAATTTGAACCAAAGGTTCTGCCAAAGCTGATGCTTTTCAATTCAGCTCTTGATTATATTGAAAAGCTTAATCGACCGCCTTCTGAAATGAGATTTACCCTTGTTGATGACGAGGGAATTTTCAGAGAGAAGCTTGAAGATGTGTTGAAGCTGGCTTCAATTATTACGGTAGTAACAAAAAAGGAGGAGAAATATAACGCTTTGTCAGTCCGGCTTTTTGAAACCTATGGTATATCCTTGATGATAAGAAGTGATTATAACGAAGCAAAATATGAAAACAGCTTTCTTTTTGACTATAAGGGTGACCGCATACCTCTGTCATATAAGGGCACAGCCTTTTCAAAAGAAAAAAAGCACCTTCTTAACGGAAAAACTCTCGCACCGGGAGGCTTTGATCTGCCTTCAGAATATGAGAAACTGTGGAGGAAAAACACAGATAAAATGCAGTTTGCTTCAGCACTTTTTGAGCTTAGCAATGTGTCGGACCTGCAGAATC
>JAXJQQ010000143.1:0-7547 GCA_036311065.1 Acutalibacteraceae bacterium
ACCTTATACTTGTAGGCAGTGCCCTCTTTGAGCTTACTTATCTTCAGGCTTGTTGAGCTTGTTGACTTGTAGTATTCGTACTTCTTGGTCTTTGAGTTGTACTTATATACTCTGTAGCCGTCAGCACCTGTTACCTTGCTCCACTTGAGTGTGATTGTGCTTGTGGTCTGTGTTGCAGTGATTTTGCTTGTTACTCTGGGAGCAATTGTGAAGTAGAGTCTCTTTGTGCCCTCATACTTGCCCTTGAAGGTAATCTTTACTGTGTACTCACCGGGATACTTTCTTCCGCTTTCGTAAGATACTGTGTAATCTGTGTCCTTCTTAAGGGTGTTACCCTTTGAGTCCTTAACTGTTACAGTAGGTGTTTTTGTTTTTTTGTTATAAGTATATTCTGTTGCTGAAAGCTTGAATGTCTTGGGGTAGTATACGGTTGCAGTAGAAATAGCTTTCTTACCGTCTTTATCAGAGGTAATGAGGTTGCATCTTGAGCAGTCATAGTGTGCTATGTTACCGTTCGCCTTTAGGGTTGCGGCTTTTGCGGCAACCTTTACCATATCGTGGCCGCGTGAAGGAATTCTGTTCTGTGAAAACTCCTTAAAGGATATTTCGTTCTTGTTGGGGTCTAAATATGTCGCACAGTTTTTGCACTTGTACATCGTGTTTTTCCAACCGATTGATGTACAGGTTGGTTCTGCCTTTGCATATTCTATGAAGTTGTGTTCTGTTTTTGGAATAACTGTTGCCGTCAAGCGACCGCAAGCACAGTCGTAACCTGCCTTTGAATAGCCTTTACTTGTACAGGTTGCTTCTTTAACCGTAACCTGAGTATGCAAAGTAGTTCCTGCAGAATAACCGCAATCGGTACACTGAGTTAAGTGACCGCCTGCATGAACAAAAATATCTTTTTTATTTGCATGAGTAGTGCAGGGATTTGAATAACCGGGCTTATAAATATGACAATCAGCAGTATCGTTATTATATAAAAGAGAAGCATTATTCATATTATCAACACTGCTTCCATCAACCATATAAAGATTATAACCGTCCTGAAGAAGGTCTTTGAATTTAAGAGCTGTTTCTGTTGTATTGGCATATTGATTGTCATCAATAACCTCTACAGCATTGTTACCGTCTAAAATGGCAGCACCTATCTGGAAATCAGGATAATAAGCAGAATTGTGCAAGTCAATACAGCTGGAGTTTGTCTTTATTTCAGTTCCTCCGTCGATATAAACCTTAGAACTACGCATACCTATTGTATTACTGTTAAAGTACAAGCCTTCACCACTGATGAACAAGTTCTCCAAATATGCTCCGTGGATACCGATTTCACCGTAGCTACTTGCATTAATGATATATGTAGCCTGAGATCCGGTAACAGAGCTACCTTTTTTACCCATTGTGACACTAACGCCCTCATAAATATAAAGCTTATTATTACTTGAACCGAGATAGAACACACTTGAACCAGCCTGTTGAGGAAAAAACTGGATCCATCCGTCGTACATCGGGTCATTGTCTACAATGTGAAGCGAAACATTCTGAACCTCAGCCAGGTCAAAAAGATAGCTGTTACTTGCAGCTACATAAAGTCCGTAGCCGTTCAGGTCTAATATTACATTACCGCCTTTGGAGGAATTAAACATAGGCTCTATTTCAAAATTGCCCGATGCATTCTGAAATACGATGTCATCTGTAAGTCTGATTGTGTCACCGTCATCAGCATTGAAAAGATAATACCTCAAATAATCACCGTGATTGACCTCGTAGATGTTTCCGTTTGCGGTACAGGTTACATCCGCCGCACTCGCATTCATACCCATAGCGACAACAAGGCCGATGAGTAAAACGAGAGTGAACATAAGGGTTAATATTTTCTTTTTCATTTTTTATCGTCTCCTTTTCTTAAATAAATGTATAGTATTACCCTACGATAAAATTATATAATTTTCAAAACACCAAAGTCACCCTACAAATGTAGGGTCTTTTCGTAAAAAATGGTACCCTTGATTTTGTGCAGAGTGCATAAAAACACCCCCAAAAACAAAATTTCGGGGGTGTCATAGAGCTTAATTCTCTTTTTATTCAATTGAGTTCTTTCCTTCAGGAATGATAATTCCTATTTCTCTTGCCTTAACAGCAAGCTCTGTTCTGGTACGGAAGCCGGTTTTTTCCATAATGGTCTGAACATAGTCTCTTACGGTATAAGGTGACATATTCAGCTTTTCAGCGATTTCTGCATTTGTGTCTCCGTTTATAACCTCACGGAGTATATTTACCTCACGCTCGGAAAGGTCCGTGCTTTTTATGTAGCCGAATGAAACCGACGGAGTTTTGTCGGGATAGATACTCTCTCCTGCCATGGTTCTGTCCATCAGCTCTAAAATCGGCTCTTCACTCACTTCCTTGTACCAGAAGGAGTCCACACCGATTTTTCTTGCCCTTTCAAGATAGGAAACCTCAGGCATAGAGGTAACTATGATAATCTTTATTTCGGGGTGCTTTGCCTTGATCCTCTGAGCCGCATCAAGTCCGCTTGAATTAAGCTCGGTGCATACATCCATAAGAATAAGGTCAATATCTGATTTTTCACAGTAAATGTCAGCCATATCGGCATTTTTTATGGAGTGAACAAGAGTATATTTGTCACTCATAGCTATGAATGCTTCAAAAAGCTGTCGGGGCATCGCCTGGTCCTCAACAACCATTACATTATACATAGGATACCTCCTTTGATGGAATTTTTAAACGCAGAACAAACTGCGGGAATATTTCCGTTTCCATTGTACCGCCTTCGCTTTCCACACTCTGTCTGAGAGAGG
The DNA here is from genome assembly GCA_036311065.1 of Acutalibacteraceae bacterium. Lineage (GTDB taxonomy): Bacteria > Bacillota > Clostridia > Oscillospirales > Acutalibacteraceae > UBA6857. The sequence continues at coordinate 2,823 of JAXJQQ010000143.1, forward strand.
AAAGACCGCCACCCTCTGAAACAGGATTTGCAGGCTTGCTACCGTCATTGGTGTATTCAATAACGAAGAAGCTGTATTCACGGTAAAGAGTAATGACAAGCTCCGACGCCTTTGCGTGATGCACCGCATTGGTAAGGCTTTCTCTGGCACCGCTCATAATAAAACGGAGCAGTCGGTTGTCAGAGGGAATCTGTCCTTTAACGGTAAGTCTTATACCCATAAGCTTTGCCGCATCGTAAAGCTCGTCGAGATTTCCGCTCTCGCCGCCTTCGGTAAAGCCACCCTCAAAAAGATAGAGGGTTCCCTTCCACATATCTGTAAGCTCATTTTTCGTGATGCCTTCGTCACCGCTTTCGATGTATCTTTTTGTAACAAGCAGTGCCTTTCCGAGCATATCGTGAATATTCACCTTGGCAGTAAGAATTTCTCTTTCACGGGTAATATCGTAAACATTTTCACCGTACTCCTGCAGTCGGGTGTTAAGAGAGCGAAGCTCGTTATTGTTTCTCTGCAGTTCAAGATTAAGTGCATACTGCTTTGTGATATCTGTGGCACGGATTTCATATAGCTTCTTACCACCGATTTCCCTTTCAATTTTCGTAAAGCTTAATGTATTACCGTCAGAAAGAGTAATAATCGGATTTTCACCCCATTTTACCACGGTATTTCCCGGAAGCACCTCACCCTTAGTAAGTCTTCTCCAGAACTCGTTACCGTCAAAAAGCGGTTCTCCCGTAATATAACGGCAAAGACCGTCCATACGGTGATTGATAAGCTTTGGCACACCCTTTTCATTATGATAGCAAAGGCCGGCAGGCAATCTGTCAATGCCTTCCTTAATAGATGCAGGGGTTATATGCTCCCTTTTCCATTTTTCTACGAGATACAGGGAAAGCACAGAGAGAGCCGAAAGCACGGCAAGTAAAGCCATGAAAGCCCACCCATATTTACTGAAAAGATCAAGTAAAAGGCTATGTCCCTTTATGTTTTTACGGTTAGCAAAATTAACAGAAACAAACATATAAAACAAAGCGGTATTCAAGCCTGTCAGTATCAGATTTATACCGATTCTCTTCTTATGAGCTTCAAAAATAGCACACGATACAACACTGTAAATATTGATAACAAGAGCAATAAGATTTACGAAAATTACCGTATACTGCAGATATTCGGGTAACATAAAAAAGTTTGTCATACTGCTTCACCTCCCATTATGAGAGTAATATAAACAGTACCGTCTTCCTCTGCAAAGGACAGTCTGCCGCCGAGTCTTTCTGCCTCACCGTAAAATTTTGACAAGGAAGGAAGCTCTTTTTCCGTATCGGCAGTAATTCTGAAGGTAAAGTAATTATCGTTAAAGCTTATTTTAGCCGTAAGAGCATAAAGCTCAGGAAGAATATCCTCAATAACTCCCTGCCACAGATCGAAGCAAAGCAGAATAACATCAGCAGGTAAGTCGATATGTCTATCGGCATAAATTTCAGATACACCGCCGTAAAGCTTGATATATTCCGAGGATTCCTTTAGGCTGAGATACAATTCCTCACTGCTGAAGGAAGGTCTTCTGTCCTTTAAAAGAGCAAGGTTTGACCTTCTTTTCACATAGCAGTTAAGAACACATATATGAGCCATATTTTTATCAAAGTCACCCTCTGCATCAATCAGGCAGGAAATCTTTTCAAGCTGAGGCTTCACAAGCAGTGAGATAGCATCGTAAAGTCTTGTCTGCTCAGCAATCTTCGCCCTCTGCTCACGAAGCTCATTTTCTGCACGAAGCAGGTCGCCCTCCTCAGAAAGACTTTCACTTATTTGCGACAGCTTTTCATTCATTTCATTAACAGCTGTTACATCCTCTGTCCAGAATACATAACCGCCTTTTATTCTGTCAGAAAGAAGAACAGTATTTTCATCTATCATAACATTTTTTTCTTTTGCTTCTTCCATCTGCCCGTCGGAAAGCATCACAGCATTATCCGAGCGGTAAATTACATTGTTATCTGTATCGGCAATCTGAAAAGCGGCACTTGACTTGGAAACAATCTGACCGTAGGCACTGTTTGAGGGCATAATGCCTATACGGATACTGCTTTCAAGCATGGCTATAACAATAAAGCAATGTGTTTCGGGCAGATTAAAGGGAGCTATCTCCCACAATCCGAGTATATAGTCACTAAGGATATAAACGGAGCCGACGGCAAGCCAGAAAATAGGCAGCCAGGCTTTTTTCTTGTTTACGGCTCTGCATTTTACTGAAAGCATAATAACGCCTGCAATAAGGAAAAAGTATATCCACGCTGTAGAAACATAGAAAAGAGGACCCCAGCCATACTGCTGGTCCCAGGCCACAAAATCAATATTAAAGCTGAAGGCCAGCTGATGTATATCGTTTGTAAGATAGCCGATAACAATAATAACACCGACTGCAAAAAGATAATTGAATATTTTATGTAGTCTGTATTTTTCTTTCTTGCCCACTCTGAAGGCAATTATAAAAGCGAAGAAAGTGGCAAAAATTTGCGGCACATAATAAAGGTACCATAAAAACCTACCTGCAAAATCTCCGTCAAGAAAAACACCGTGCTTGGCAGAGCCTACAAGTATGTACATAAGCATAAAGAAAACCACACTGAGCATCAGTCTGCGTGTTTTGGCAGAAAGGATACTTCTTTGTACATATATTCCCCAAGAAAAAATTATTCCGAAGAAAACAAGATTACTGTAAACAAAAGCAACAGACTGAAGCGAGCTTTCATAAGGAATAATCACCTTTAAAATACCGGCAGACAGAAAAAACAAGCCTGAAAGAACAGCAGGAAAGCGTTTGATTTTGTTGTTCTGCGGCACAGGTATCCCTTCTTTCTTGTTCATTTAAGGTCATTATATATTAAAACCGCCATTTTATCAAGAGATAAAACAACCCCACCGATTTCTCGGTGGGGAAAATTCATTTATAAGTGAATTATTTGTTTGCAATAGCTGCCTGTGGTGCTATCAACCTTGGTTGGAGAAACAGAACTTTCTGACACTACAGAGGTGTTTTTTCGCCTTTTTCCTTCGGTTTTCAGGTGAAGTGGGTCATTCGGGTCGCCGTCAAAGCGGAGATACCAATCAAAGCCGTCTCTCTTCGCCACAATCTTCACAACAAAGGCTTCAATAACGCTTTCGGGAATGTCTTTGCCATCCGCATTGGTGTATTGCTCAAGAGCGTACTGAAGAACCGTCAGCTTTTCCTTGTAATCCGGCACTGTTTCTGTGGGTTCACCCGCCAAGGCTTCCATTTCACTTATTTCAGCCTTGAGCTTTGATATTGCAGCTTTGGTATCTGCTGTTTTGGCTGTGAACTGTTCTTTGCTAATTTCGCCCTCTGCTCTCATTTCAATATAATTGTCAAGCTTCTTGGTGTGCTTTTCAAGCTCCTGTTTCTTCTCCTCAATAATTTTGGAATAATCAATGATTTCATCAGTGTCATTGATATGAGCCTCAAGCATTGAATTTGCAAGAGCTAACACCTTTTCTTTATCGGCAAGGTAATTTCTGAAAATGTGATTTGCCATAAGCTGCAGCTTCCATTCGGGTATCATCGGTGTTCGGCATATACCCTCAAGAGGCAACCCTTTCTTTTTTCTGCTTTCATAAGAGCCTGTACGAACAGAGCTGTAACACTGATACCCGTAGCTTCTCTGTCGGTCATCTCTATCCCAAAGTCTTGTGTTGAACTTATGACCGCATTCACAAACAAGGAGCTTTCCCCATACTGTTGTTCTCGGTCTTTTACCCGTTTCTGTTCTTCTGCCTGTGTTGAGATTTTTGAGCTTTGCTGTTTTACTTGCCATAATTAATTGCACCCTTTCAAAGTCTTCTTCTGATATTATAGGCTCGTGTCTGCCTTTTACCTGTACTAATTCAATGTCGCCATAATTCTTTATCTTTTTCTGTGTAAGATAATCAGGCGTAAACTCCTTATGGTAGGTTATGATACCGCAATAAAAAGAATTTTTCAGCACATGCCCGATTACGGTTTCGTACCATCTGCTTTTACCCGTGGCTGTTTTACGACCTTGGCGTTCAAGCTCATCTTTTATCTTTTTCATACCGTGACCCGCAAGATACATTTCATAAATGAGCTTAACCGTTTCTGCCTGTTCAGGGTCAATAAAGAAATCAACCTTTTTCTTATTATCAGGCAGAAGCTCCTGATGTCTTCTGTAACCTAAAATGTTTCCGTTACCGTAGAAGGTACCGTTTTCCATTGAGGTCTGCTGACCGCTTTTTACACGGATAGAGGTCTTACGGCTTTCATCCTGAGCAAGAGTAGCCATAATAGTAAGTCTTAATTCTCCGTCGCAGTCAAAGGTTTTGATGTTATCGTTAAGGAAGAACACCTCAACACCGTTTGCTTTAAGGTCACGGGTAAACTGCAGAGTATCAACGGTGTTTCTTGCGAAACGGGAAACCTCACGGGTAATAATCAAACCAAATTCACCCAACTCTGCATCCCTTATCATTTGCATAAACTGCGGTCTCTTTTGTGCAGAGGTACCGGTGATGCCTTCATCAACATACACTCTTACAAGCTCCCAATCAGGATTCGCTGCAAGTATAGGCTTGTACCAATCAAGCTGATTTCCGAGAGCTGAAAGCTGAGCCTCATGCTCGGTAGAAACACGGGCATATATAGCCACCCGTCGTCGCCTCTGATATTCAGGACTTTTTAATACATTAGGA
>JAXJQQ010000144.1:0-21495 GCA_036311065.1 Acutalibacteraceae bacterium
GAATTATTTCATCGGCAAAACCGCAATTTCTCCCGTTAGTCGGGACGCAGTGTTTGTGCTCCACAGTTATTCCTACTGATACGCTCAATAAACACATCCGCTTGGTTCAACATTTCCGTCAGGAAAGTTAAACTTGTCAAATTTACTCGTCAGCTGTTTCAGCACCGTGTATTCCGACTCTCGCTGACCGCTACGGAAATAATTCCGTTTTATAGATTGCCACGAGCCTTTGATAAATTCAGTAAGCGAATCTCTTACCCGTACGAACAACCCGTAAGGGTTGTATGCGGAGACGGATGCCGGTGTATGCTCGTGGTATACCCGTAGCACCCCAATAGGGCGCTTTGCTTCCTTTGTCGCCCGGGACAAAGGAAGTGCCACAGCGGCATGAGCGGACGGAGCTGACTAAAAAAATATATTTAAAAGTTTTATAATAGGTCAGATAAAAACTCCACAGCAAAAGTAAAGCCAAGCACAGTGATTGCGACTGAATGTTTTATTGAAATATAAATTATAACCCCTCAGTCACAACCTTCGGTTGCGACAGCTCCCCTTTTAGGAGAGCCTTTGCGAGGTGGAGCCTTCGGCACTATTATACTGGGCATGAGCGGACGGGTATTGAGGAAAAACTATACTTAAAAGTTTTATAATAGGTCAGGTAAAAGCTCCATGGCAAAAATAACGCCAAGTGTAGCGTTCACGACCGAAAGATTTATCGAAATATAAAGGAGAAAAAACATGACACCACAAAAATACGACAGACTTTACAAAAAAGCCAAAAGAATAATCGGTGATAAAACACCGTTGAAAAAGGATTGCGGTCAGCTTTGCGAAGGAACCTGCTGTAAGGGTGATGAAAATACGGGTATGCTTCTTTTTCCTTTTGAAAGCACCGTTCTTACGGTGACGGAAAAGGACGGCATCCGCCTTGCCGTGTGTAACGGAAGGTGCGAAAGGTCGGAAAGACCTCTTTCATGTATGATTTTTCCCTTCTTCCCATATGCCACCGCCGAAGGAAGAATTAAGGTTATTCCCGATATAAGGGGCTATAATATCTGCCCTCTTGTCAGAAATTTTGAACAGACCCGCTTCGACAGAGCTTTCTTAAGAAGGGTGAAGGTGGTCGGGAGACTTCTTATGACGGATGATGACTGCAGAGCTTTTTTATATGAAACAAGCCGTGAAATTGACTCTATTTTGAATATTATGGGGTGAAAATACCCCTTGCAACACATTGTTGCGTGACTTTTTATATATAAAGATATAAAATTAAGGTGCAAGGATAACAAATCTCCCTTGTAAAGGAGGCGACAGAAATGTCAAAAATATCGAAGAATATCAAACAGCTCCGTCAGGAACGGGGTATGACCCAGGATGACCTTGCTCAGAAGCTCTTTGTTACAAGGCAGGCAATTTCCTCCTGGGAAAATGACAGAACTCAGCCCGATGTACATATGCTCGGTAAGCTCCGTGAGGTTTTCGGTGTTTCAATTGAAGAGCTGCTTTACGGCAAAAAAAGGAACACTGCTCTTGAACTTGAAAAACCTTCCTATACGAACAGTCTTATAACGGTGTTTTCCGTTCTCGGCAGTATTCTTGTAACAGCGGGTCTTATACTTATTTTTGTTACCGGCTGGGAGAAAATGCCCGATATTTTCAAAAAGGCTCTTGCATTTTTACCCTTGATTATCGGTCAGGCGGCAGGTATCTTTGTTTTTGTGAAAAAGAAAGACAAAAAAGCCTGGTGTGAGGGCGGTGCCGTTTTCTGGGGTATAGGTATTATTGCAAGCTGTATTCTGGTGCAGGGCGTTTTTGAAGTTTATGTTTACGATCAGAACTACTACCTTATAATGGCACTTGCATTGCTGCCCGTTGTTTTTCTTATGAAATCTGTTTGTGCCCTGGCTGCCTTTTATGTTACGGGACTTTTTCAAATTTATTGCTTCGCGGAGGGTGTTGCGTATTACTCATACGGAGCAGTGAAATTTATTGGCTGGGGACTTTGTTCTCTTCTGATTTTTGCCGTCGGAATTTATTTAATCCGTATGCTTGAAAAAACAGACAGGGAGAGCCACAGAATAAGCATTGTTCAATGGATAACCGCAATAGTATTTCCCGTGTTTGCTCTTTTTTATGTGATGCTGGGAAAATTTGATACGGGCAATGCCGTGCTTTTTGTTTCTGCAATTCTTCTTTCTTATTTCATTGTGGGACAAAAAGAAAAATCAATAACCTCACCCTTAAGATTTCTGGGATTTTTCGGAACAGCGGCTTGTATATGCCTTTCTTCTTATGTAAGCTTATTGGATTTCGGGTACCGTTCCGGTATAGGGCAGGTTGCGCTTGTAACTGTTCAGCTTATAATGGTCTGCATAGCACTGCTTATTATCAGGTGTAAATTTGCTTCAAAAATTCAGCTTACGATGTCGGTCATTTACCTTGTTATACATTTTCTGTTCCTTGCGGTTATGATTCTTGACGATATTCCTCAGCGTGCAGATAATCCCGATGCAATGACAGCGTTATATGACCTGTGCTCCAAGTGGGAGGATATAGCCTTTGTGGTAATGCAGATTTTTGCCGTTGCCTTCTTCAGCCTTATGATAGCTCAGGGAGCAATGGATAAAAAGCTTACCGTTATGAATACGGGCTTTATCGGCTTCACACACCAGTTGATTTTCTGGGTGGCAGGCTCGGGTCTCGGTATGCTGACCAACGGTATAGTGCTTCTTATTTGCGGTGGTGTATTGCTGTTTGTAAATCTTAAAATAGCAAAAAGCAAAAACCAGGGTGCTAAGCCGCTTTCCGTAAACCCGGGAAAGGAGGTCGAAGCAGATGAAAAATAAAAAGTTAAGCCTTATTTTAGCTTTGGTTACAGTTTTTCAGCTTGTGCTTATAATCAGCCCTCCTGTTTATGAAAGCATAGTTTTCTCACGTTGCGAAAAATACGGCAAGGAATATAAAATTCAGATTTCCTCGCTTCAGATTGACCTTTTTGCTTCGGAAGACATGGAAGATTACTTATATATCAATATAAGAGAGCATTATGAGGACTTTTCTATGGTTGAAGATAAATTAGGCTTTATGCTGAATGATAAAGGCTTTTGTGTTTATGACCTTTACGGTTACAACAAAGATAAGCACGTTGATTCAGTGAAAAAACAGTTTTTATACGGCAGAGGTTACCATGAAGATGACCTGATATTCTCACAGGGTGTTTCCTTCAGAAGCATATCGGAATATCTGAACAAAAAAACAGGACAGTCAGACCGGGAGGAATACTACAGCTATGACTTCCTTGACAGCTACGGCATTGAGGCTTACATAACCGTTAAGGTTTACGGTGGTGTTATGACACGTGAAGCCTTTTATATTGACGGAACAAAGCTTTTTGAATTTAAGTAATAAAATGTTGCAAACTTGTCACGGGATATTTAAAACTTCTTACGAAATAATGACAATTTTTTAATAACGCTTTACTTTTTAAATTAAAGTGATATAATACCTTCCGCAATAACATAGTTTACTGTGGAAGGTGTTTTACTTTCCTGAGTTGACAACATAAGGTGACGGTAGTTAAATCTGATAAGCCTTAATATAAAAAAGAGGTAATACATAATGAAAAACAGATACAAGGTTATTATTATTTTTGCTGTAACAGCAATTTTGAGCGGAGTAATGGGGTTTGGTTTTGATCTGATGGAAAAATATCCCGAATATGATATTTTCCTTCAGGCGTTTTCAGGTGTAGCCGGTGTTATGCTGGGCTACTATCTTTCCGTTGCACTGAACAAGCCTGTAACAAAAAATGATTTTACTTTTTCGGCTTTTTTTGCCCTTTGCTTTTCGGGTACAATAATTGCCGTGAGAAAATTTGTGCAGTTTTTTATTGATTTTTACACGGGATCAAATCTTCTTCACTGTGAGCTTGTGGAGGACAGCCATTGGCTTTATCAGCTGTTAGGCTTCGGTATGAGTCCCGATGCACAGCGTCCCCTTCTTGATACAGATGAGGACTTCACAATTTCAATCCTTTTTTCGCTTATTTCAACGGGTGTGCTTTATCTTTATAACAGAGCAAAAAATAAGGCTGTGTTTATAAAGGGAGAAAAAACTGAAAGATTCAGCTTTAAAGGCATACCTTCCCGTATGAGTAAAAGGATAGAACGTGAAGCAGAAAAAATGCGAAGGGATTGCAGTGAATGGGATTTTATTCTGTGGTGGTGTACAAGGGCGGTTATGCTTTATGCATTCATAACTATGGAAAACCGTGCTGAGGCAACACTGCTTCTTGCAAACCTTGTAGCAACCTTTGCAATTACTCTTGTGCATTTTATTCTGCCTGAAAATTCTGTTCTCACAAATGTCAGCTATAAAGCTCAGAGCCTTATTACGATTATTGTTTTTCTCGGCTCCTGGTGCGGTAATTTCGTCGGAGTTTATTTTATAACACCGAGATTCGATTTGTTCCTGCACCTTGTTTCAGGCTACCTTTGTGTTATGGGCGGCTATTATGTTGCTCTCACTCTGTTTAAGCCTGACAGCAAAAAGAAGGCGCTTCTTATATCACTTTTCGCTTTGTTCTTCTCCTTTTTTATTATGCCCTTCTGGGAGGTTTCCGAATTCATAGGCGACTTTATATGGGGAACGAGCAATCAGGGCTTCTATTGGGGACCCACCGATGACAGCTTCTTTTTCAAGGTCTTCGGCCACGGCATAGGTAACACTCAGCTTTATTACCTTTTTGATACATTTTACGATATGCTTCTTGCTGTTGTAACAACAATAGGAACCTTTATCCTTCTTTACATCGGTCTGAAGCTGAAAACAAAAACCGCATCTGCACAAAAAAACGAAAGCAACACGGAAAGGGAAAAAATTCCTTTCTGATGTTGACAAAATAAGGAAACAGTGATAATATATTTATCACAAATTAAAAAAGCACCCCAAAGGGGAGTAGCTGTAAGCTGCAAATCAACATTCGCCTTAAAAGGGCTGGTTTGCACACCGATTACGGTAGCAAGACCTTTAGCAGTTAAACTGTTAAAGGTCTTTTTTAATAAAATGAAGTAAAAATGGAAAAAATATCTTTAAGAAAGGAAAATCTCTATGAAACACTATCTGCATTCTGTGGATGAAGTTTTTGAGCATGTATCTTCATCACCTGAAGGTCTTACCGAGGCGGAAGCCGCAAAAAGACTTGAGGCAAACGGAAAAAACAAGCTCGAGGAAGGTAAGAAAAAATCTGCTTTTCAGAGATTCATTGACCAGCTCAAGGACCCGATGATTATTATTCTTCTTGTTGCGGCTGTTATTTCTGCCGTAACGGAAATGATTGAAGCGGGAAAATTTGTAACACCCACCGATTCAATCATTATTCTTGCAGTTGTTCTTATCAATGCGATTCTCGGTGTTATTCAGGAAAGTAAGGCTGAAAAAGCCGTTGAAGCACTGCAGAAAATGTCTGCGGCAATGACCAAGGTTATGCGTGACGGCAAGGTTGTATCCGTAAAGAGTGAGGACCTTGTTGTGGGTGACGTTATTCTGCTTGACGCAGGTGACGCTATCCCCGCTGACTGCCGTATTTTTGAATGTGCAAGTATGAAAATTGAGGAAGCGGCACTTACAGGTGAATCCGTTCCCGTAACAAAGCTTGTAAATGCACTTATGGGCAAAAAGGAAGCTGATGAGGTTGCTCTGGGTGACCGTAAGAATATGGCTTATATGGGCTCAACCCTTGTTTACGGCAGAGGTAAGGCAGTTGTTGTTGCAACGGGTATGGATACGGAAATGGGCAAAATTGCCAACGCTATCTCCCTTGCAGAAGAAGGCAAGACTCCCCTTGAAATCAAGCTTGAGCAGCTTTCAAAGGTGCTCACAAAGCTTGTTATAGTAGTTTGCCTTGTTATTTTTGCGTATAACATTATCACTCAGATTTTCATTGGCGGAAGCACGGAATATTTCGGTGTTGTGCTGCACTCATTTATAACAGCTATTGCACTGGCAGTTGCCGCAATTCCTGAAGGTCTTGTTGCTGTTATGACAATCGTTCTTTCAATCGGCGTTACAAATATGTCCAAAAAGAACGCTATTATCCGTAAAATGACAGCAGTTGAAACTCTCGGCTGTACTCAGATTATTTGCTCAGACAAGACAGGTACTCTCACTCAGAACGTAATGACCGTTGTTGACCACTATGCCCCCGATGAGAATCACCTTGCAACAGCTATGGCTCTTTGCACAAATGCTCAGGTAGAAGAGGACGGCAAGAGCACAGGTGAGCCCGATGAGGTTGCACTTATCAACTATGCAGGCTCTCTCGGTCTTCCCAAGGCTTCACTTGTTGAGGCTTATCCCAGAGTTGGTGAGGTTCCCTTTGACTCAGGCCGTAAGATGATGTCCACTGTTCATAAGAAGGACGGTGCTTTTGTTCAGTATACAAAGGGTGCTCCCGATGAAATTCTTAAAAAGTGCACCCACGCTGACATTAACGGCGAAATTCTTCCGATGAACGATGAAATCCGCTCCAAGATTATGGAAGAGAATACAAGAATGGGTAACAAGGCTCTTCGTGTGTTTGCCGTCGCTTATAAGAAATACGAAACAGAGCCCGCTGTATATGAATCGGAAGCTCTTGAATATGATATGATATTCATTGGCCTTACAGGTATGATTGACCCCGTTCGTCCTGAGGTTAAGGATGCTATTGTTGAATGCCGCACTGCAGGCATCAAGCCCATTATGATTACCGGTGACCACATCAACACCGCAAAGGCAATTGCACGTGAATTAGGAATTCTTACCGATGATTCACAGGCAATGATGGGTGCTGACATTGATAAGTATTCCGACGAGGAATTTGAAAAGTTAGTTGAAAATATCTGCGTTTATGCCCGTGTTCAGCCTGAGCACAAAACAAGAATCGTCAATGCATGGAGAAGCAAGGGCTATGTTACTGCTATGACAGGTGACGGTGTTAACGATGCTCCCTCCATCAAGAGTGCCGATATCGGCGTAGGTATGGGTATTACCGGTACCGACGTTACAAAGAATGTTGCCGATATGGTTCTTGCTGACGATAACTTTGCAACAATTGTTTCAGCTGTGGGAGAGGGCAGAAGAATTTACGATAACATCCGTAAGGCAATTCAGTTCCTTCTCGGCTCAAACCTTTCAGAGGTGCTTTCAATCTTCTTTGCAACAATTATGAATTTCACAATTCTCAGAGCACCTCACCTTCTTTTCATCAACCTTGTAACAGACTGCTTCCCGGCTCTTGCTCTCGGCCTTGAAAAGCCGGAAGAAAACATCATGAGAAGAAAGCCAAGAAGCAAGAACGACGGCGTTTTTGCAGGTGGACTCGGTATTGACTGTGCATATCAGGGCTTTATTACAACAGTGCTTACCGTAATTGCCTTCTATATCGGTGAATACCTTGAAACAGGTCACCTTGTTTTAAGAAACATTGCTGACAGCGGTGAGGGTATGACCATGGCATTCTTCACAATGGCAATGTGTGAAATTTTCCATTCCTTCAATATGCGCTCACAGAGAGGCTCATCAGTTGCAATGCTGTTCAAGGGACGTCACAATATTGCACTCTACGGTGCTATGGCAGGCTCATTCCTTCTCACAACTGCAGTTGTTGAAATTCCCTTCCTTGCAAGAATGTTTGAATTCACTCAGCTTTCAGCACTTGAGTACGGTATCTCTCTCGGCCTTGCGTTCCTTATTATCCCCATTGTTGAAATTGTAAAGGCAATTCAGAGAGCAGCTGCAAAAAGAAAAGATAAATAAAACCTGTTTCACCGCATCCTAAGGGTGCGGTGAAATTTTACTTATTGACTTTAGGTCTTTTAAATTATAAAATATAACTGAGGTGAGCTTATGACTCAGTATAATGTAACAGGTATGCACTGCGCCGCCTGCAGTGCAAGAATAGAAAAGGTTGTAGGAGGTCTTGACGGTGTTAAGGAATGCACTGTTTCTCTTCTTACAAATTCAATGACCGTTGAGGGAAGTGCATCCGAGGAGGACGTTATTTCCGCAGTGAAAAAGGCGGGCTTTGGTGCAAGCGTAAAAAATGAAGGTGAAAGCACTGCCGCAGAGACGGAGAAAAAGGAAGAGCCTACAGACGGTGAATATAAAAAGCTTAAAAAGAGACTCGTTTATTCTCTCGGCTTTCTTGCGGTGCTTATGTATATTTCAATGGGGCATACAATGCTTTCATTGCCTTTGCCGCCCTTTATAAATAATAATTTTCTGCTTTTGTCTTTTATTCAGCTTGTTCTTGTGGCAGTTGTTATTTTTATAAACCGTGAGTTTTTCATAAGCGGTGCCAAAGGTGTTATGAATAAAGCTCCGAATATGGATACTCTTGTGGCAATGGGCTCGGGAGCCTCTTTTTTATGGAGCCTTGTAACGGTTTATGTTATTATACAAAATCAGCTTGTCGGAAATTCATCGGGTATGATGAATGCTTACCATGACCTTTATTTTGAATCTGCGGCAATGATACTGACGCTTATAACCGTTGGTAAAATGCTCGAAGCCAAATCTAAGGGTAAAACAACAACGGCACTTAGGGCTCTTTTAGACCTTAAGCCTAAAAAAGCAAAGGTTTTAAGGGACGGCAAGGAAATAACCGTTGACGTTTCAAAGGTGAAAAAAGGCGATGTGTTTCTTGTTTATCCCGGTGAGAGCGTTCCTGTTGACGGTGTAGTTATTAAGGGTGAAAGTGCAGTTAATGAAGCCGCCCTTACGGGTGAAAGTATACCCGTTGATAAAGCTGTGGGGGATAAGGTGTCTGCCGCTACGGTTAATAAGAACGGCTTTCTTACCTGCAAGGCTACAGCGATAGGAGAGGAGACTCTGCTTTCAAAAATAATCCGCACTGTTGAGGATGCTGCCGCTACAAAGGCCCCCATAGCCAAAATTGCGGATAAGGTTTCCGGTATATTTGTACCAACGGTAATTATAATTGCTGTTGTTGCTGTTATAGTGTGGCTTATTTCAGGTGAAGGTGTGGGCTATGCACTCGCAAGAGGTATATCCGTGCTTGTTATAAGCTGTCCCTGTGCTCTCGGCCTTGCAACTCCCGTTGCAATTATGGTCGGCAGCGGAGCCGGTGCAAGAAGGGGCATCCTTTTCAAAAGTGCCGAGTCCCTTGAAAGAGCAGGTAAAATAAATATTGCAGTTCTTGATAAAACGGGCACCGTAACAAAGGGCGAGCCTGAGGTTACGGATGTTGTGCCTTGTGAAGGTGTGAGTGAAAAGGAGCTTCTTGAGGCGGCATACAGCCTTGAAAGCAAAAGTGAACACCCCCTGGGCAGGGCTGTTGTTCATTACTGTGAAGAGCTTTGCATTGAAAAAAGGGAAACAACGGATTATATAAGCGTAGGCGGAAAAGGTCTTGAAGGTGCAACAAAAGAAGGTACACTCCGTGGCGGTAAGGCTGAATATATAAGTGAAAATTCTGAAATTCCGCAAAAGGTCAGAGATATAGCTGACGGCCTTTCACGTGAAGGTAAAACACCAATGTATTTTTCGCTTAACAGTAAGCTTCTCGGAATTATTGCTGTTTCCGATGTTATAAAGCAGGACAGTGCCGAAGCCGTAAAGGAACTTAGGAAAATGGGCATAAAGGTGGTTATGCTTACGGGTGACAATGAAAATACGGCAAAGGAAATTGCCCGTCAGGCAGGTATTGACGAGGTTGTTTCAGGTGTTCTGCCCGATGAAAAAGAAAGGGTAATCCGAGAGCTGCAGAGTAAGGGCACCGTTATGATGATTGGCGACGGCATAAACGATGCTCCCGCACTTACACGTGCCGATGTTGGTGTTGCAATAGGTGCAGGCACAGATATAGCAATTGAAGCGGCAGATGTGGTGCTGATGAAATCCGGCCTTAAAGATGCAGTAGCTCTTATAAAGCTTTCAAAAAGGACGCTGAGAATAATCCATCAGAACCTTTTCTGGGCATTTTTCTATAACGCTTTGGGTATTCCACTTGCGGCAGGTGTGTTCATACCTGTTTTCGGCTGGACACTGAACCCGATGTTCGGTGCGGCGGCAATGAGCCTTTCAAGCTTCTGCGTTGTTTCCAATGCACTCAGACTCAGAAAATAGGGCTTAGGAGACAGAGCATAGGGGTCACAACCTGATAAATAAAAAACTTACAATAAAAGAATGCAGATATTTTAAGTGATTTTCTACTTAAAATATCTGCATTTTATTTTTGTTTTTTAGTCTGTGCTTAACTTGGCGGTTATCTTTCAATTTTCTTTAAATGCTTTTCAATTGCTTCAATGCTTTCCTGAGAAAGGCTGTGCTCAATTTTACAGGCATCCTCACTTGCAATTTCTGAGGGCACTCCGATTGCACGGAGAAATGCTGTCAGCATTGTGTGCCGCTTATAAAGCTTTTCCGCAATTGCTTTTCCCGGCTCCAGAAGATGAATACTGCCGTCACCCATAACATCAATATATCCGTTTTCTCGCAGGTTTTTCATTGCAATGCTTACGCTTGGCTTTGAATAACCCAATTCGTTTGCTATATCAATTGAACGGCAGGAGCCCTTACGCTCTGTTATAATCAGTATGGTTTCAAGATAATTTTCAGCCGATTCCTGAATTTTCATATTTTCTTACCTCTGTCAGTTTTTTATATGTAAAAGCAAGTTGATTTTCATAAGTATACCATAGTTTATGTTTTCTTGCAAGGCTTTTGTTTTCTGACCTTTTTCGCAAATAAGGGCATATATAATCATTCTGTATTATATGCGAAAAGGAATGATTTTATGCAAAAAGCTCTTCTTTCAGAGGATGAAAATACAAAAGAATACTATGCAGAGGCAATTGAAACGGAAAAAGATCCCTTAAGATACCTTAAAATAATCGGTGTTATTTTTGCTTCACTTTGCTTTTCTCAGCTCAGGGCTCTGGGTGATATGTCACCCTTTTGTGTGAGCTTTCTTGCTGTTATGCCCTTTGAATATTGCTTTGTTGGATTTTTAGGCAGTGCACTGGGAAGCTTTATAGCCTTGCCCTGGCGCTATGCACTTAAGGTTACGGCTTCACTGCTTATAACTGTTCTGTGCCGTGTTATTATTCATCGCTTTTTTCCGTCCTCTGAGGGCGGTACGGCAAACAAGCTTTCTGCCTTTTTCAGCATATTCGTTTCAGGTGTTGCGTTTATGCTGTTTACCTCTTTCACCTTCACCGATTCGCTTGTGGTGCTGACGGAGGCGGCTCTGAGCTTTTGTGCCTCAGTGTTTTTCTTAAGGGCGATAAGAACACCGGTGATGAATACGGGACTTCGCAACCTTCAGGTAAAGGACAGCGTAAGCCTTGTTCTTTCTTTGTGTATTTTTCTTATGTGTATGTCAGGCTTTACTGTTGAGGGTGTTTCACCTGCACGCATTATTTCTGCGGCGGCGGTTATGTTTATGGCTCTTTATAAGGGCTCGGCAGCCGGTGCGGTTACGGGTGTTTGTGTTGGTGCCGCACTTTGTATAAGTCCTGAGCTCAGGCATCTTTTTCCTGCATATGCTCTCGGCGGTCTCCTTTCGGGTGTGTTTGCACCCTTCGGACAGGTGGGCTCTGCCACGGCTTTTGCACTTTGCTACTGTGCTGTTTGCTTTTTGAACGGTCTGAGTGAGGGGATTATAATAAGCCTTATTGAGGTTGCCGTCAGCTTTGCAGGATTTCTCTCGGTTCCCGTCAAGTATATATCCTCCTTGCAGGATTTTATGAATAAAAGCGGACTTATAAAGGATAATGAGGTCAATAAGCAGGTGGCGGCACACCTTAAAAAGGCGGCTAATAATATTTATGATGTATCAAAAATCGTTTCAAGTGTGAGCGATAAGCTTGATTCTGCCGTAAACCCTGAGCTTAACCGCCTTTTTGCTTCTGTTCAGCAAAGGGTTTGTGACGGATGTGACTGCAAGAGTGAATGCTGGAATAAAAAATTTGATATAACCGCTTCGGAAATATTGCGTCTTTCGGGAATTGAAAAACGGTCAAAGGGACGTCATCCCCTTGAAAAGAATTGCCGACGGAGTGCAAGACTCATTTCCTTTGCTTCGGTCAGCCGTAAGGAATATACGGATTCCGTTGCAACCAAAATGAAAATCCGTGAAATGCGGCGGATTCTTACTGATCAGTTTTCGGGAATAGGTGACTTTCTTAATGAAATTTCCGAACAGGTCAGCCATAGCAGAATTATTGATACAGCCCGTTCAACGGCGGTAAGAACGGCAATTCAGGATGCCGGCATTGATGTGGATGCACTGAGCTATTATACGGACTGCATGGGCAGCGTGAGTGTTGAAATAATAATTCTTGATAAAATTTATGAGTTTGACCGTAAAAAGGTAAAAACCATACTTGAGCTGATGACAAAGCGGAGGTTTGAAGGTGCACAGATACGTCTTGCTGAAAACCGTACTACTGTTACGTTTACAGAAAAACTACCCTTTTGTGTGAATACGGGCTATTCTCAAAAGCCGCTTAAGGAAAATACTGTTTGCGGTGATACGGTTGCAATGACTCAAAGCTCAAAAAGCACCTTCTGTGCCCTTATAAGTGACGGAATGGGTACGGGTAAGCGCGCGGCAGTGGACAGTGTTATGGCGGCATCTCTTATGGAAAAGCTTCTTTCCGCCTCCTTTTCCTTTGACAGTGCACTTAAAATAGTTAACACCTCGCTTATTGCAAAATCCACTGATGAATCAATGGCTACAATTGACGGTATTGAGGTAAATCTTTATACAGGTCAGCTTGATTTTTATAAGGCGGGGGCAGCAATAAGCTTTGTAAGACGGGGTAACAAGGTGATTTCTGTTGAAAAAAGCTCATTGCCCGTAGGTATAATAAGGAATATATCCTTTTCAAAGCAGAGCCTGACAGCAGAGGCAGGGGATATTGTTCTTCTTGTGTCTGACGGAGTTGCGGCAGGAGATTGCGGCTGGATAAGCGACGAGCTTTTATCCTGGAGCACCAACAGTATGGAGGATTTATCACGGCATATTATTGAGCTGTCAAGCCTCAGAAAAGAAAAAGGAACAGCCGACGATATGACTGTTCTTGCGGTGAAAATAATGAATAATAAATAATAAAAGCAACCGAGAAAATCGGTTGCTTTTATTTATTGAAGCTTTAAACAGTAGCGTCTGTGTTTTCTTCAGTTCCTTCTTCTTCCTTCTTGGGGAAAAGGTTTCCGAAAAGAGCGAAGATTGTTTCAAAAACTAATTTGAGAATGTTGATTACATCACCGAGTGTTGCCATGGTATTTTCTCCTTTCTTATTAAAGTTATTTAAGTCAGATTAAACAGCCTGCTCTGCAAGAGCTCTTTTTTCTTTAAGCTGTCTTTCAACCTCTGCAGTGTGCTCCTTGTCGTCCTTAAGGAAGAGGATAACAAGAAGGTAAAGTGCTGAGCCGATTGCGGGGCCGAGGATAAACAGATGCCAACGGTATTTAAGGAAGCGGGGAGCAACCTGAGCATTGATAACTGTCTGGTTTGCGGCGTGCTTGATATTCTGGTCAAAGCCGAGGAATTTAAGAACATAGCCCTGAATGAATTTGGGGATAGCACCTGTAAGCTTTGAAACGAAGTTCTGCATTGAGAATACTATACCTTCTGTACGCTTGCCTGTTTTAAGCTCAACCTCGTCAATGGAGTTGGTAAGAAGTGAGCGGTGTGCAATATCCTTCATATTTGTAAATACCTGTGCAATGCCGAGAAGAAGCATTGTGATACCCAGAGCACCGATGTTAAGGAAACGGTCGTTTGCACCGACAAAGAAAGCAAGAATACGGGCAATAACAGTAATTACCTCGGAGAAAACAAGAAGTCTCTTGTTACCGCCGAGACGGTTGATAAGCTTGATTGCAAAGAACATTGCAAATGCACCGGGAATACCCATAATAAAGCCGTAAGCAACCTGAGCCGTACCGCCTGAAATTTCAGTGCCGAAAACATTATAAGCAAGACCCTTTGTTTCAAAGAAGTATTCCCAAGGAAGGGCGATTGAAATACTCTGAACGGTTCTTGCAAGGCAGACAATTATAAGTGTCCTGTTGTGTCTTAAATCTGCAATATCCTTAAGAATACTTGTTTTCTTTTCTTCGTCAGCAGGCTCAACCTTTTCCTTCATACGGTAGGCGAGCATTGCCATAAGCATACCGCCTATACCGAAAACAGCTGCACCCCATACATATGAGGTCTTTTCAGCCATAATCTCGTTTTTAACAACAATGTCCTTGAAGGTGGGGAAAAGTCCGCCGAGTGTACCGCCGAGACCTGCAGCAATTGAAATCCACTGAATGACTCGCCTGCGCTCTTGTGAATCGGGGCTGGACATTGCGGCTATACCCCAGATTGAAATATCCTGAAGGGAATAGAAAATATCAAAGAGTATGTAAAGAATAAGAACAAAGGCAATTGTTCTGCTTTCACTGAAGCCGAAGTCAACAAACATCAGGAAAACAAGAAGACCTATTATCATAGGTGTCCATAAAAGGAAGGGGCGTAATTTCTGACCGGGCTTATGAGGTCTGCGGTCAATAAGTCCGCCGATAAGCGGGTCGTTGACAGCATCCCACAGAGTGCTGACACCTGTAATAATACCCGTTTTCTCCGAGGGTATTTTCAGAATGGTGTTAAGGTAAACAAAGAGTCTGCTTGAAATGTAGTTATAGGTCATGTTCTGACCTGTAAGACCTGCCGCATAGGAAAGCAGACGGGTATTAGCAACCTTTGTTTCCGACTCTTCTTTGGAGAAGAGGAAGAATGGCTTCATGTTTTTCATCCTTTCAATATGCTTATATCGGCAGAAATCCGCATTGTGAAAAACGCTCCGGATTACATTGCCGACTTATCTTATTTTGATTATACAGCATTATAAAAAGAAAAGCAACAAAAAACATCCGAATAATTAAATTAATTTGTTCTTATTGAA
Source organism: Acutalibacteraceae bacterium (assembly GCA_036311065.1). GTDB lineage: Bacteria > Bacillota > Clostridia > Oscillospirales > Acutalibacteraceae > UBA6857. The sequence goes on from JAXJQQ010000144.1 coordinate 14,964, forward strand.
TAAAAAATAAATGAAGTCTTAAGACTTCTTTTATTTTTTATTATTTTAATTCGGGTATTTCAACGTCAACCCGTCTGTTTTTAAAATAAAATTCTCTGTCACGCTCACCGATGGGACGGAGCACACGGCAAGGATTACCTACTGCAACAACATTTGCAGGAATATCCTTTGTTACCACACTGCCTGCACCTATAACAGTATTGTCGCCGATTGTAACACCGGGGAGGATAACACTGTTTGCACCGATCCATACATTGTTGCCGATGTGAACGGGAATATTGAACTGCATCTGCAGATTACGCAGATTAGGCTCAATGGGATGACCTGCCGTTGCAACAGTAACATTAGGTCCGAACATAACCTTATCGCCTACAAAAATATCCGTATCGTCAACAAGGGTGAGGTTGAAGTTTGCATAAACATATGAGCCGAAGTGTACGTGCTTACCTGCCCAGTTTGAATGAAGGGGAGGTTCAATATAGCATTCCTCACCGATTTCGGCAAACATACCTTTGAGCATTTCTGCTCTTTTCTTTTGCTCGGACGGTCTTGTCATATTGAAATCGTAAAGCTTCTCAAGGCAGAGAAGCTGTTCCGCCATTATATTTTCATCTTCAGGCATATAAAGTCTGCCTTCAACCATTCTCTTTTTTGATTCTTCCGTTGTCATAAACATTTATTACACACCCCAGAGGTTTTCGGGATAGAAGCCGCTGTTGATTTTTTCTCTCAGAGCATTAACAACAGTCTCTCTGTCCTGCTTATATGTAACACCGTACCATTTCTCTTTTGTTGAAAGAACCTTTACATCTGCCTTGCCGTCTTTAAGAATATCATCCACAACAAAGGGAAGGAAATATTCACACTTGAGCATATTGTCCTTGTTCTTTTCAAGGCAGTCGGCAAAGCGGTTTTCCAGCTCATCCATCATTTCCTTTGTAAAACCCCAGCAGTTCATTGAAACGGTGGTACCTTCGGGTATTTCTGTCCAGCTTTCATCGTCCTCGGTAAATGCAATTTTACCGTCGCACTTTTCAATCTTGGTTCTTTCAACTATATCTGTAAGATATCCTTCTTCATTGGTCCGGCAAACGCCTCTTGCAACACTTCCGTTTTCGGTAAGGGTGTTTTCAACAAGAAAGCCTACCATGCAGAAGTGATACTTATCACCTTCAGGCTTTTCTGCCGTCAGCTCGTCATAAATAAGCTTAAAGGTTTCTCTGCCGTAATAGTCGTCAGAATTGATAACGGCAAAATTACCGTCAATCATACCCTTGCAGGAAAGCACTGCGTGGCCTGTGCCCCATGGCTTTACTCTGCCCTCAGGAACGGTAAAGCCTTCGGGAAGATTGTTGATATCCTGAAAAGCGTATTCAACCTCAGCAACACCGTCAAGCTTATTGCCTATAATGGCTTTGAAATCCTCTTCTATTTCTTTTTTTATAACAAAAACAACCTTATCAAAGCCTGCCTTAACTGCATCGTAAACAGAATAATCCAGAATGATTTCACCGTTGGGTCCCACCGGATCTATCTGCTTGAGACCGCCGTATCTGCTACCCATACCTGCAGCCATAATAACTAATGTAGCCTTACTCATAAATATACTCCTTAAATCTTATATGTTATCAAAGAAAATTGCTTTCTTCTATTCTATCACCAAAAAGCATAAATATCAAGGAGAAATGTAACAGACTTAAATATTATTAAAAAACTTGACATAAAAAAGAATAAATGTTATTATAACAATGTAAATATTTATTGAATTAAGGAGTGAATGTGATGGAAGACGTAATCAACCTCATTGCAATGATTTTTGACACAATCAAAAGATATCTTTTCCTCATTCTCGGCAGAGCAGACGAGCTTGAAAAAGACGAAGCTGTTGAAGAAGAAAAATAATTAAAAATGTAAGCTGTCATCTTAAAAACAGGATGACAGCTTATTTTTATTTCGTAATATTTTATAACTGCTTTTTTGATGGCAGCTGAGCTGCAATAATAGCACCGAACATCAGCACACAGCCTATGCCCTCTTTTAAAGTGGGCACCTGATGCAATATAACAAGAGATGTCAGCACCGCAAAAACCGATTCAAGACTCATAATCATTGAAGCCAGGGTCGGTTCTGTTTTTTTCTGTCCAACTATCTGAAAGGTGTAAGCTACACCGCTTGAAAATATACCGGCATAGGCAATTGACGGTGCCGCAGACATAATTGCATTAAGGTCAACGCCTTCAATAATAACCATGGGTAAAAAGCTTATAACACTTGCAACGGCAAACTGCACCGCTGAAAGGCGTACACCGTCAACATCGGCAGAAAACTTATCAATTACAAGGATGTGCACTGAGTAAAGTGCGGCACATATAAGAACATAAATATCCGAAAGTCGGATTGTATTATCCTCTTTTACGCAAAGAAGATAAAGAGCCGCAAGTGATACGGCAACACAGCCCCAGATAACGGGACGCACCTTCTTTTTTAAAAAAATTGAAAAAATAGGAACAAGAAGAATATAAAGTGCTGTTATAAAGCCTGCCTTGCCCGGCTCAGTTCCCTCATCAATACCAAGCTGCTGAAAAACAGAAGCAAGGCAAAGGGCAACACCGCATAAAAGACCTGCAAAAAGCAGTTTTTTATAATCCTTTTTTGTGGCCTTTTTATAAACGCCGTTTTTCTTTTTTATCCCGTCAAGAGTGAAGATAACGGGAAGAAGAACAACTGCACCGAGAACATTTCTCAGGCAGATAAATGTAAAGGGACCTACATATTCCGCACCCGTAGTCTGTGCTACAAAGGCACTGCCCCATATAAAAGCGGCAATAAGCAGAAAAGCTGAGCCTATAAGATTGTTTTTCTTATCCTGTTGCATTTTATTTTTCCTTTCAAGAAAGTGCCGGTATGTATTTGCCTAAAAATTCAAACATATAAAAGGCAAGGGGGGCAAAGATAAGGGCAGGTGTATAGTTTGCAACCTTGAATTTTCCTAAGCCCGTAAGATTAAGGCCCAGAGCCATAATCATAAGCGAGCCGACACAGGTGATTTCTGCAATCGCTCCGTCAGAAAGAATCGGTGCAAGAACACCGGATAAAAGTACAAGAGCTCCCTGAAAAATAAAAACAAAAACAGCCGCAAAGGGTACGCCTATACCGAGTGAGGAGGCGAGCATCATTGACGAGAAAAAGTCAAGGGTGCTTTTTGTAAAAATCATTGTATGGTCGCCCTTAAGGCCTGAGTTGAGTGAGCCGACAATAGTCATAGCACCTACACAGAACACGAGAGATGCGGTAACAAAGCCTTCCGTTACACTGACCTTATCGGAGTCACCTTTTTTCAGCTTGGAGGAAAGATAATCTCCTGCCTTGCCGAGCTTTCCGTCAATATCAATTGCAGTGCCCACAATTGCACCAAGAACCATTGAAACAATGGCAACAAGAACATTTTCGCCTTTGAGCATGCCCTGTATACCGATAAGTATTGTGCAAAAGCCGATACCAACCATAACAGCATCGCTGTATTTTTTTGAAATACCTTTTTTAAAAACGAGTCCTATAAGACTGCCCGCAAGGACAGTTGCAACATTAACAATAACGCCAATCATATTTTCACTTCACTTATTTAAAGTATAAATATGAAAGGTATTTTATCACAAAACCCTTTTTTATACAATACTGTTTGCAAAAAAAAAGGACTGTAAAAAACAAAAGTTTTTTACAGTCCTTTTGAGGGGATAGAAAAAAGATGAAGAACGGACAAACTGAGCAAAATCAAGGCTTCAGCCTTGATTTTGTTTGCCCGAAGGCGTACGACGGTACGTCGAGTGGCGAAGTTTGTTCGTAGCATAAAACACTAAATATTTAGTATTTTTTATTTTTTTACTGTTTTTATGGGGGTTCTTACAGGATTTCAATATTGCCGAATCCATTTATTTACATAGTTTTATGCGGTCTTCGCTTTTTTACAGCCCCTGGAGTTTATTTGATTGCTTCTGCAACTGCTTTGGCAAGCTGATCGGGGCAAGATGTACCCTTAAAGCCGCAACGGATACCTGAAAGCCTTGCTATAAGCTCCTCGGCCGTCATACCCTCTGCAAGTGCGGCAACGCCCTGAGTGTTACCTGAGCAGCCGCCTGAAAAACGGATGTTCTTTACAATACCGTCCTCAATATCGAATTTTAATCCTCTGGCACAAACGCCTCTCGGTGTAAATTTATATTCCATAATACTGTTCCTCCGTAATTATTTTAAGTGTTACTATCATAAATTACGGGCAGTAATTTGTCAAGAGAGAATATATAAAAGAGCCATAATAAGCATTTCATCTCCGCCGTCATTTATAAGAATAAAAAGCAGGGCAACAAGAAGTGCTCTGTCTTTGTCTGCATTAGTTACAGGACTGCTTTGAGTAAGTCTGTGTCCGTAAATAAAGTCTCTGTTATAACGGAAATCTCTGTGCACTGCTTTTTTACACCTCTTTTCAGTCTCTGAGCAAAGGAATTATTGACATAATTTTTAGTATCTGCACCACCTGGTCAACCCTTCCTCTGCGTGCTTCGGATAGCATAGGCCTTAAGGTGTTCAGGAGCTTTATTCTCTGGTCCTCAGGCTGATTTTTAAGCTTATTCATAAGCTTCATTATTTTTGCCATATTTTCCATGTCAAAGGGCATATCACCGAAGGGGAAGCCGTCAGATTTATCCTTGCTGCTGTTTTGCTTTTGTTTTTTATCTGTACCCGGTAAAGCATCGGAGCCGAACATTTCCGCTGCCATTGAGCTTAAATTTTCCACATCCTCCTCGCTCAGTGTTGAAAGTATTTCACCAACCTTAGAAAGGTCAATATCGCCTAAATCCATCACTCACTGCCGTCCTTCTCCTTATTGAGTCTGTTGATAAGCTGCTTTGCAAGGGGGGATGATAAAAAGCTTTTCAGCTTATCCGTGTCTGAAAGAATATCCCTGACCCTTTCAGCGTCGTCGTCACTGAGATATTTTTTTAAAAGCTCATCTTTTTTGCCGCTTTTTGCTTCATTCATTAAAGATTTTATCTGTTCAGAGGAAAGTTTTGTTCCGTTATCCATTGAAAAACCACCTGACTTATGATAATATATGTTGAAAGTACAATAATTCATATGAATTAAAGGGGCGGTTTATGAATGAAGGTTCTTGTGTGGTCCGATTCACACGGCAGAAAAGAGCTTGTTGCCGGAATGCTTGAAAAAGAGCCTGAATGTAAAACCGTTTTCTTCCTCGGTGACGGAATGAGTGAAGCTCATTGGGCAAAGGAAAATTACCCTGACCGAAATTTCATCTTCGTCAAGGGCAATAACGATTTTCATTATCACGAGGAGTTGTATGCCTATAAGCATCTTGAAGGTGTAACCTTTATGGCGTGCCACGGTGATGCATTGAATGTAAGATTTTCTCTCAGGGAGCTTTTCCGTAAGGCTGAAGCAGTAAGAGCTCACATAGTCCTTTACGGGCATACTCACGTGCCGAATGTTCAGGGCGATCCCTATTCAGGCGTATGTGCCGTGAATCCCGGTGCATTATGCAACGGAAAATACTGTGTTATAACCGTAGAAAAAGGCGATTACATAATAGAGCACAAATCCGTGCTGTAATCAGGTATTTTTTGCCGCAAGGCTGAAATAGAATAAAAAAACAAAATAAATTAAAGAAAGAAGGAAATAATATGGCAGAATTGTTTGACGTATTTCTGAATTTCGACCTCAGTGTTTTTGAATGGATCCAGTCAATACAGACAGGAATACTCAACACTATTATGGTCGTGATCACCACTCTCGGTGACGAAGGTATATTCTTCATCGCCCTCGGAATTGTTCTTATGTGCTTTAAAAAGCACCGCAAGGCAGGTATGGCAGTTCTTGTAGCTCTTCTTGTTATGGAGGTTGGTAACAACCTTGTTCTCAAAGAGCTTATTGCAAGACCCCGTCCCTTCTTCATCTTCAACCCTGATGCAATTCCCCTTGACCACAAAAACTATGCAGAAATTTTTGAAAAGGTAACAGCTTCAGTTGAAAGACTTCCCGAGCTTGCTGCAAGATGGGTTGACACCTACCGTTTCCCCAATCTTGTTCACGCTCCCTCAAGCTGGTCTTTCCCCTCAGGCCACACCTCATCAGCCTTTGCAGCAGCATTTGCAGTTCTCTGGTATAACAGAAAAATCGGTATTCCCACAGTTGTTTTTGCTGCACTTATGGGCTTTTCAAGAATCTATGTTCAGGTTCACTACTGCACAGACGTAATCGCAGGTACACTTGTAGCTGTTGTTTACGCCCTTATCGCAGTACTTATTATGAAATATCTCTTCCCCGTTGCTGATAAGTATGTTTTCAGCAAGATTGAGGAAGCTGTCAAGAATAAAAAAGCAAAGAAAGCTTAAAAAACATAAAAAGGAGCTGTAAAAAAACGAAAGTTTTTTACAGCTCCTTTTTGAGGGGCGTGAAAAAATGCGCAGAATGAACAAACTGAGCCAAAATAAAGCTTTTTGCTTTATTTTGGGTTACC
>JAXJQQ010000145.1:0-4310 GCA_036311065.1 Acutalibacteraceae bacterium
AACTCGAATCGCTCCAAACCCTTGATTTTACAAGGTTTCTTTAAAATTTAATATACTCGATTTTATCAGTTCCCAAAGGGTGTTCCCAAAGATTTGCAACCTTTGGAGAACTCTTAAACATATATGGAGTGGTATCGAAGTGGTCATAACGGGACTGACTCGAAATCAGTTGACGGGCAACCGTCCGTGGGTTCGAATCCCACCCACTCCGCCATTTTACGAGGTTTTTGCCAAGTGCAAAAACCTCGTTTTTCTTTGGGAACTCACCAAAAGCCTTTGGGAACTCATAAATTTACAACTCCTGCAAGCGTGTTAAGTGACGAGAATTTTGAATTTGCATCTAAATGGGAATATGTATTTGCCGTTGTAGAAAAATCGCTATGTCCGAGCCATACCTGAATATCTTTTAATGTTACACCGTTAGTTTTACCTTTGTTGAGCAATAACGATGCACAAGTATGTCGGAGATCGTGATAGCGTATCACACGCAGCTCGTTCTTCTTTAACAAATGCTTGAAAGCTGATGTAATATAATTTGGAAGAATAAGTCCTCCAAGTTCATCTACCATTACATAGCCTGCCCACTCTTTACTGTATGAACGCTTGAACTTTTTTTGATATGCTTCTTGTTGTGCTTTGATTTCTAACAAGCGTTTCTTTATACCCGCATCAAGTGGTAAGGCTCTTAAACTTGACTTTGTTTTAGCTCTGTCTTTTGCGACAATTTTTAATTTGCCATCAATCCTCGGTGTTGTAACCGTGTGATTGATATAAAAAACATCATTTTCAAAATCAATAGCACTCCATCTCAGTCCTACAACCTCACTTCGGCGTAGTCCGTAGAAGCCACCCATAAGAACCGGAACTTCAAGATGTGTTCCTTTTGTCAGCTCTATTACTTTACTCAATTCATCAGCAGTATAGAATTTTCCAATAAATTGATTCTTTTCAGGCTTATCCACTTCTTCAATGGGATTTTCTTTAATAAACCCATTTTTTCTTGCATAGCAAAGCGACAAGCGTATGATTGCATGATAGTGAATTACTGTGTTTGCCGTTACTCGTTCAAGTTGAACATCGTAGAAATCTTGAATATCTCTTGCCGTTAAATCTTTAAGGGTTATTCCCATTTCACGGAAATAAGGTCCAACGGGACTTTTTACATTATTTACATAGGAAGAATAAGTTGTATCTTCAATCTGTTTCTTGCCTTTTCGTGTATATGGTAAATATAATTCGAGATAGTCAGCAAACAGAAGATTTGCAACCTGTTCCTTAGACAAGTCCTCCAATGTAATTTTTGAAAGTATTTCTTTTGGGATTTCAGCTTGAGCAACGGTTTCTTCTACAACAGTTGTTATCGTGCGAATTTCAGACATCTGCTGAACCTTATCACCAAGTAGGTATAAATCTTCATCAGGTATCTCAAAGTCCATTAAAAACTGTTCTGAAATGCCTTTTGCCTTCATCTTATTACCACGAACAGTAAGTTTTGTCGGAATCCATTTTTCTCTCCTGACTCCTGCTACATTCTTATAAATCAGAACGGCATAGTAATATCCCTTTTTCTCTCTTAAATATACTTTAACATCAATATCAAGATTGACTTTTGTGTGCTTAATCATAGTGTTACCTCCTTATTAACTTCTTACCTCCTTCTTTGAGAAATAATTTAACACCTACTATTGACAATAATATTTTATCAATAACAGGTGTTTTCGTCAAAAAAATCAGTTAGCTTTCATTAAATAGTCAATAATATCTACTTTGGTTATGCGATATTCTCGTCCAACCTTGACACTTCCGATTCTACCTTCTCTTAGCATTTTATATCCGGTCTTTGTACTCATACCGCCCAATGCTTCGCACATTTGTTCAATCTTGAGTACATCAGGATATTTTTTCAACATTTTAGCATAATCGCTTCGTTTTCTTTTTTCTGCAGTCATATCAGTACACCTCCAAATATAAAATCTATGCCTTAATAGCATAAGTAAAGGGACTGACAATCTATATGAGTCGTAATATAATCGGTGCATACTACTCTGAGGAGGGATATATCAGTCCCCTTAATTATGCTATCAAAACTAAAAAACAATACGGATGGCAGCTTGCGTAACTGCTCCATAGGAATTTCACCTTCCCGGCTCCGCCCGGACTACACTCATTGCCTGCGACGCATTCCACGCTCGGACTGTGACTATGTAGAAGTATCATTATCCCGACATACCATCTTCGCCACAAGATAGCAATTCTCTTTTACAATGCAAGTATTTATCGCTCGGATAAGCTCACTTTATAGAAAGAAGGTTAAAGTAAAGCTCAACACTTATCGTCTTGGCGTACTCATTGTCCGGCTACGATATATCGGAATGTATCCGTTTGTTACTATACTGCGAACCGTTATCTTGAACGCTTTCTTTTTCAAGGTACGAGTGAAAGGAATTATACCTTCATCTTAGGCATAGAATATTTGTTAATGATGTTCCGTAGCAAGTTTGCATCAGTATCATTAGAGGTTTCTGCAAGTCGATTAAGCAGATTTTCCTCATCAATTGATAAATGCAGTTTTAGGTTGTCTATGTAGTCTTCAATTACATATATTCCGCCATACATTCCTTGCTTGGTATATATAGGTGCATATCGGCTTAGAAAAGCAATGTCACGAAAAACCGTATCCTTACTTACCTTGAAGTAGAATGACAGTTCTGTTACGGTTGTTTTCTTACATTTGCTGAGCAAAAAAAGCATTTCTATTCTGCGTTCAAATGTTTTAACAGTTGATGTCATAACCGATAGCACCTCCTTTCAAGCATCATTATAAAGATGAAACTATGCAACATACCGTATGTTTCTAAAAATTTTTTCAAAAAAGTTTTCGACATATTTTGACCTCCGATTTTCAAATTGATTTATGAAAGCTCGGATAGTCGGTGGTGCTCTGCAAGAAAGCTCAATAAAGGCATAGAAAACAAAACAGCCAAAACACACCCTATAAAAGAGTAATGTCTTGGCTGCACGGTATGAGTGACCTCCATAATCGTCATCAGATGACTTCTTATGGCTTGTCCTATTATGAGCAATGATTCTGTGATTTGTAAAAATTGGGATGACTAAATAAAGCATATTTCACTCCTACCGCACGGCAATCCGCCGTTTGAAGGAGCGAATTGAACCTAAAATGCGGGCGAAATTGCCACGCCAAAAACTTTAATATTCATTTGTTTTGGTTGTCCGCAACACTCTTCAGCATCAATAACCATTTCATTCACCTCATTTCCAAATTTTGACAATAGTCGATTAAAAAAAATAAATATCGTTAAATTTCGCATAAAAAGAAACCGCTTGAGGTCCTTAATAACCCCAAGCGGTTTTCTTCAACATTCTATATATTAACTTATAATGCAACAGATAAATCATAAAACCCACTCCATTCTTTTGTTTTTATCAGCATTACAATAAAATTGACCGTTATCTTCTTATATAGCTGAATTGTACCATTTTTCGATAGAGAAGTCTGTCGAAGATTGGAATGTGAATTAAAGTTTTTATCGTCTGATTTTGAGCAATTATCTTATAAAAATAAAGAATAATACAAATAGATACAAAAAAATACAGAATACGATAAGGTATTCTGTATGATTGAAAATTATCTTGTCGAACGATTTTAGGCATAAAAAAACCGTTGGCTGAATAAACCAACGGCATAATTTTAAGTTATTCAATATCGTTAAATAAATCATTCTCTACATAAAGAATATCATCAATCAAAATTTCCGTGCCATCATCAAACACCACATCACTTTCATACTCACGGATTTTTTTGATATATCCTTTTTTCGTCACATATTTTCCGCCTGATTTTTTCTTATCCGGAATAAAATATGTTATAGATGTTTCAGGTAAATCATCAATATTTTCGCTTATAAAATTAAGCTTTCTATTGAGTTCTTCTTTTGTATATTCGTCAAGTTCCAATTTGCTATCAGTTAGCCTTGCAGTTTCAATAACTGCTTCGTCATATCCCGTCAGCGCTGCGAAAGGAGCAAATTGAGCAGCTCTGAGAATCTTATCCGGGAAGTCTTTTTCTATTTCAGGATTGGGATATTGCATATTTAATATATCTTGAAATTCAAAATTGCTCATCTTGCACCTCCTTAGCAATTCGATAAATTGGAATTTGTCGTTATCTATACTCATTTGGAACTTCGATATGAAATGTCTCACACAATAACTTCACATCATGTACATCATTTTCATCAAACTCGTATCCGAGATGGAACATTACTTGACTATATGGTTCAATACAG
>JAXJQQ010000146.1:0-14990 GCA_036311065.1 Acutalibacteraceae bacterium
CTTTATTTCAAGGGTGTTAGAAGCGGTGATAAGCTTATCAGCATTAACGGTAATAAAATCCGCGATTTTCTTGATTATGAGTTTTATGTTAAAGAAGAAAAGCTTTTGCTTGAATTTGAACATAAAGGAAAAACCAAGCTTGTAAAAATCAGTAAAGGTACAGATGATGATATCGGGCTTGAGTTTGATTCTTTTCTTATGGATAAGCAGCAAAGGTGCCGCAATAATTGCATTTTCTGCTTTATTGATCAGAATCCCGAAGGGATGCGTGAGAGCATTTATTTCAAGGATGATGATTCAAGACTTTCATTTCTTTTCGGCAACTATATAACACTTACTAATCTCACTGATGAGGATATTGACAGAATTATTAAAATGCACATTTCACCTGTAAATATTTCCGTTCACACGATGAACAAAGAGCTGCGTGTTAAAATGATGAAAAATAAGAATGCAGGTAAATGCCTTGATTATATCAAAAGACTTGCCGATGCAGGTATTGAGCTTAATACTCAGCTCGTGCTTTGTCCCGGTATAAACGACGGTGCAGAACTTGAATACAGCCTTTCTGAGCTGTCAAAGCTATATCCTGCTGTTAAAAGTATTGCTGCTGTGCCTGTTGGTGTTACAAAGCACCGTAAAGGACTTTTTGAAATGCCTACATATACCAAGGAAACGGCAGCTGAGGTTATAAGAATAATCAATACATTCGGCGATAGTTTTAAGGCTGAAACGGGTACAAGACTTGCTTATGCTGCTGATGAATTTTATCTTACGGCAGAAGTTGATGTTCCTCAGGCGGATTATTATGAAAACTATCCACAGATAGAAAACGGAGTTGGTATGTGGACGAGTTTTTATGACGAGGTTTGCGATGTTCTTCAGGATATTGATGCCGATGCTGTGACGGAAAGAAAGCTTAGTCTTGCAACGGGTGTTGCGGCTTATCCTCTTATAAAGGGTATAGCGGACAGAATGATGTTTTTATTCTCGGTTCTTAAAATAAATGTTTATGAAATTAAAAACGATTTCTACGGTCATTCTGTAACCGTTGCGGGGCTTATAACGGCGCAGGACCTGATTAATCAGCTTAGAGACAAAGAGCTTAACGGCTTGCTTCTTATTCCTGAGGTTATGTTAAAGGATGGAGAAAATCTTTTCCTTGATAACCTTTCAGTTGAGGATGTTGAGAAGGCTCTTAATGTAAATATCGACACCGTTTCATCTGACGGTGCGGATTTAGTTAATAAAATTATAGGATAAAGGAGGTTATAATATGGCCAGACCAATTGTTGCTATTGTCGGCAGACCGAATGTTGGTAAAAGTACGCTTTTTAACAAGCTTATCGGTCAGCGACTTTCTATTGTTGACGACACTCCCGGTGTTACCAGGGACAGAATTTACGGCGACTGTGAATGGTTGAACCGACATTTTCTTCTCATTGATACCGGCGGTATTGAACCTAAAAGTGATGATATAATACTCAAGCAGATGCGCCGCCAGGCTCAGCTTGCAATTGACAGTGCCGATGTTATCGTTCTTGTAACAGACCTTCGTTCGGGTGTTGTTGCAACGGATGAGGATGTTGCCGCAATGCTTCTTAAGAGCAACAAGCCTATTGTTCTTTGTGTAAACAAATGTGACACTGTGGGTGAGTTGCCTCTTGAATATTACGAATTTTACAATTTGGGCCTTGGGGATCCCATTGCAGTTTCGTCTGTTCACGGCCACGGTACAGGTGATTTGCTTGATGCTGTTATGGAATATCTTCCGGAACAGGAAGAACAGGAAGAGGATGACACTACAATAAAGGTTGCTGTTATCGGTAAGCCTAATGTTGGAAAATCTTCACTTATTAATGCTATTTCAGGCGAGGAAAGAGCTATTGTTTCAAATATTGCCGGCACTACAAGAGATGCTACGGATACCTTTATCACCAATGAATTCGGTGAATTTATGTTTATAGATACTGCAGGCCTTCGCAGAAAAAGTAAGGTTGAAGATCAGATTGAAAAGTACTCCGTTATCCGTGCTAAAATGGCTGTTGAAAGAGCTTCAGTGTGCGTTATTATGATTGATGCTGTTGAAGGCTTCACTGAACAGGACAGTAAGGTTGCGGGTATCGCTCACGAAATGGGAAAGGCCTGTATTATTGCAGTTAACAAATGGGATGCCCTTGAAAAAGACGGCAAAACTATGGACTCTTATCGCAAAAAGCTTATGAATGATTTTTCGTTTATGTCCTATGCTCCCATTATCTTTATCTCTGCAAAAACAGGACAGCGACTTGACAGACTTTTTGAACTTATAAAATTTGTTGATGAGCAGAATTCAATGCGTATATCAACAGGTAAGCTGAATGATGTTCTTGCAGCAGCTACGGCAAGGGTGCAGCCGCCTACGGATAAGGGCAAGCGCCTTAAGATTTATTATATGACTCAGGCATCCACAAGACCGCCTACGTTTGTTTGTTTTGTCAACGATAAAGAGCTTTTCCATTATAGCTATCAGCGTTATCTTGATAATCAGATCAGAGAGGTTTTTGGCCTTGAAGGTACTCCTACAAGATTTGTTGTAAGAGAAAGAGAAAAGAAGTAAAAATTAAAGTAGAGTGAAGGTAACTGTGATATTTATATCTGAGATATCTTCACTCTTGATTTTTTTTATTAAAAGGTGTATTATACTCAGTAACTAATTTTTAAGGAGGGATTTTTGTGTCAGTGAAGCATTCTCTTATTGTGCCTTGCTTTAATGAGGAAGGCAACGTTGAACTGTTCCTTCTTGAAGCTAAAAAAGCTATGACTGTATCTCATGGGAGCTATGAACTCATTTTTGTAAATGACGGCAGTAGTGACAGAACTCCGGAAAAGCTGAGAAAAATATTCAACGAAAACAAAGAAGTGAATATAAAGGTTATCAGCTTCTCCCGTAATTTCGGCAAGGAAGCTGCAATGTATGCGGGCTTTACTTATGCTGACGGTGAATATATTACGGTTATCGATGCTGATTTGCAGCAGGATTTCAGCTACGTACTTCAGATGGAAAAAATCCTTGACGAAAATCCTGACTGCGATATGGTTGCAGCATATCAGAGTGAGCGTAAGGAAAGCAAATTTATGTCCGGCTGCAAATCTCTTTTTTATAAAACTATAAACAGAATGTCTGATACTAAGCTTATAGCTCAGGCAAGCGATTTCAGAATGATGCGCAGGTGTGTTGTTGAAACTATACTTGCCCTGCCTGAATATCACCGTTTTTCTAAGGGAATTTTCTCCTGGGTAGGGTACAATACGCTTTCAATCCCTTACAAAGTTAAAGAAAGAGCCAGCGGTGAAACCAAGTGGAGTTTTATGAAGCTTCTTCGGTATGCTGTCAGCGGCATAATGGCATATACTGATTTGCCGTTGAAACTGCCTTACTATTTCAGTGCGTTTTTCTTTGTGCTGTCATTTATCATCGGCATAATAGGACTTATAGGCAGTGCAGTGCTGTTTATTTCTTCTGTTGTTATGCTTACAGGTGCAATTCTGAGCTTTCTTATCGGAATTTTAGGCTCATATATCGGTAAAATACACATTCAGGTCAAAGACCGACCAATTTTTATTGCAAAAGAGATATTAACTTATGAACAAAATCAGAAAACTGATAATTAAATATAAAGAACTCATTGTTTACGGAATTTTTGGAATTTGCACAACAGTTGTAAATCTGCTTGTTTTTAAGCTTTCAAATGTTATTCTCGGTGATGAAAATTATCTTATTTCGAACATAATTGCATGGGTTGCTGCGGTTATATTTGCATATATAACCAATAAGCTCTGGGTGTTTGAAAGTAAAAGCTGGGAATACAGTGTAGTATTAAAAGAAGTGCCTTCATTTTTTGCTGCAAGAGTTTTCTCTTTTCTTGTTGAAGAAGTCGGACTGTATATATTTGTTGATCTGTTGCATTTTAACGAGTATTCTATATCTGTTCAATACTTTGATTTTAGCGGTGAAATGATTGCAAAAATCATTCTTGCGTTTATTGTTGTTGTGCTGAATTATCTGTTTTCAAAGGTATTCATATTCAAAAAGAAAAAATAACTGAATTTAACCGGTTTAAGTGCTCTTAAATCGGTTTTTATTTTAGTTTTCTCTTGCTCATTCTGATAATATATGTTACAATATATTGATTATTACAGTGAGGTAGTATGCCATGATGATTTTGGGTATTGACCCCGGATATGCAATTGTGGGTTACGGGCTTATTGATTACCGTAACAATCACTTTACGGTTGTTGATTACGGTGCAATTTTAACCGATGCAGGAACTCCATTTAATGAGCGTCTTGAAAAGATTTATGACAGCCTTGTTGCTATTGTTGAAAGATATAAGCCTGAGGCAATGAGCGTTGAAAAGGTTTTTTATAACAGCAATGCAAAAACAGTTATTGATGTAAGCCAGGCAAGGGGAGTAATAATGCTTGCAGCACAGAAGAATAAAGTTCCTGTTTTTGAATACACGCCTTTGCAGGTTAAACAGAGTGTTGTAGGTTACGGCAGAGCAGAAAAAAAACAGATTCAGGAAATGACAAGAAGAATTCTTGCTCTTGATAAGATACCTAAGCCTGACGATACGGCAGACGCCCTTGCAATGGCGATATGTCACGCACATTCAAGCGGTTCGCTTTCATCGATAGGTAATATGAGAATAAGAAAGGGGATATAAAAAGTGTTTTACAGCTTAACGGGTAACCTTGTAAAACAAGGCAGTAACTTTGCAGTTGTTGACTGCGGTGGAGTCGGGTTTTACTGTCAGACATCAAATAGTACACTTTATGATATAAACGGTGAAAAAAATGTAACGCTTTTCACTCACCTGAATGTCCGTGAGGATGCTCTTGACCTTTTCGGCTTCTCAACTGAAAATGAACTTCAGTGGTTCAGGATGCTGATTTCCGTAAACGGTGTTGGACCCAAGGCAGCTCTTGCTATTTTATCTGAGCTTCCGCCATCAAAGCTTGCAATTGCCATTTCGGCAAACGATGTAAAGATGATCAAATCAGTGCCCGGCATCGGCCCGAAAATAGCCCAGAGAATTATTCTTGACCTTAAGGATAAGGTTGGTGGCCTTTCGTCGGGCAGCGATGATGTTTATGAAACCTCAAAGGTTGTCGCATCAACAGAAATGCCTAACACAAGTGAAGCTGTTGCTGCACTTTCAATGCTTGGTTATACACAGAGCGAGGCTGCTGTTGCTGTCAGTAAGATTGACCCGTCACTGTCTGTTGAAGATATTATCAGGCAGGCTCTTAAATTATTATCAAAGCAATAAGGTGAAATAAATGGATTTTGAAGAAAGAATAATTGCTCCCGACCTTACATCCTTTGACAGTGATATTGAAACCTCACTGCGACCTAAGGTGCTTTCGGATTATATAGGTCAGGACAAAGCAAAAGAAAATCTTGAAGTTTATATTAAAGCTGCATCGGGCAGAGGTGAAGCACTTGATCATGTGCTGTTATACGGACCTCCGGGACTTGGCAAAACTACCCTTGCAGGTATTATTGCTAACGAAATGAATGTTAATTTCAGAGTTACATCAGGACCTGCAATTGAAAAACAGGGCGACCTTGCGGCACTTCTTACAAATCTTAATGAAGGTGATGTGCTTTTTATTGATGAAATACACCGCCTTAACAGAAGTGTTGAAGAAGTGCTTTATCCCGCAATGGAGGATAATGCTCTTGACATCATCATCGGTAAAGGTCCTTCAGCAAGGTCAATAAGACTCGATCTGCCCAAATTTACTCTTGTAGGAGCAACAACAAGAGCGGGTCAGCTTTCAGCTCCGTTGCGCGATCGCTTTGGTGTAATTCTGCGTCTTGAGCTCTATACTCCTGAGCAGCTTGCTCAGATCGTAACAAGAAGTGCAGGTATACTTGGTATTGATATTGATAAATACGGAGCACTTGAAATAGCCTCGCGCTCAAGAGGTACTCCGAGAATCGCAAACCGGCTTCTTAAAAGAGCAAGAGACTTTGCAGAGGTTCAGGGCAGCGGAATTATCAACGAGGAAATTGCCGATTACGCACTTGAAAAAATGGAAATTGACCATATGGGCCTTGATAATATTGACAGAATCCTTCTTCGTACGATGATTCAAAGCTACAATGGCGGACCTGTAGGTCTTGAAACAATTGCCGCCGCAATCGGTGAGGAGGCTGTTACAATTGAGGATGTTTACGAGCCTTACCTTATGCAGATAGGCTATCTTGGCAGAACACCGAGAGGCAGAGTTGTAACTCCTGCAGGCTATGAGCATATGGGTATAGATATGCCTGGACAACAGAAATTATTTTAAAGGATAATTAATTATGAGATATACAAAAGACTGGAAAGATTATGAGCTTATTGATTGCTCTGACGGAGAGAGACTTGAACGTTGGGGTGACGTTATTCTTGTAAGGCCTGACCCTCAGGTTATATGGAAAACGCCCAAAAAGAACCCTTTATGGAAAAAAGCCGATGCTTACTATCACCGTTCAAAGTCCGGCGGAGGCAAGTGGGATATAAGAACAAAGCTTCCCGAATTCTGGACAATCGGTTATAAAGATCTTAAGTTCAATATAAAGCCTATGGGCTTCAAGCATACGGGTCTTTTTCCTGAACAAGCCATTAACTGGGATTATACAAGAGAGCTTATCAAGAAAGCCGGCAGACCTGTTAAGGTGCTTAATCTTTTTGCTTACACGGGCGGAGCAACAGTGGCTCCTCTATCCGAAAACGCCCATGTTGTACACGTTGATGCATCAAAAGGTATGGTTGCATGGGCAAGAGAAAACGCCGCTGTTTCAGGTCTTAAGGATAGAAGTGTAAGATGGATTGTTGACGACTGCATAAAGTTTGTGCAAAGAGAAATTCGTCGCGGAAACAAGTATGATATTATTATTATGGATCCGCCTTCTTACGGCAGAGGTCCCGGTGGTGAAGTGTGGAAGCTTGAGGATGAGGTTTATAGCTTCGTTGAGCTTTGCAGTGAGCTTTTATATGAGGATTCACTGATGATGCTTATTAACTCTTATACAACAGGTCTTTCAGCTTCAGTTATGGAGTATATACTCGGTTCTGTTGTGAAAACAAAATTCGGCGGTGAGGTTTCGTCCTCGGAAATCGGACTTCCTGTAAGTGAAACGGGAATGATTCTTCCTTGCGGTGCTTCCGCAATATGGGAAAAATAAATTTTTGTGAGGTCTTAAATGGGCAGTTATATAGAATTTAGAGATGTTACCTTCGGTTACATTGACGACCCGGACACTGAAGCGACTGAGGAGAATGTAATTAAAAATCTCAGCATTTCAATTGAAAAAGGTGATTTTGTTTCAGTGCTCGGACACAATGGCTGCGGCAAATCCACCTTTGCTAAGCTTTGTAATGCTATTGTTGTTCCACAGAGCGGTAAAGTTTATGTTGACGGAATCGACACTTCCGATGATGATAAGCTTTATGATATAAGACGTAAGGTAGGTATGGTTTTTCAGAATCCTGATAATCAGATTGTTGCAACTATTGTTGAGGATGATGTTGCCTTTGGTCCTGAAAACCTAGGAATTGAGCCTTCAGAAATCAGAAAAAGAGTGGATGAAGCTTTAAAGCAGGTTGAGATGTACCAATTCCGTAACTTTGAACCTCATAAGCTTTCAGGCGGGCAAAAGCAAAGAGTTGCAATTGCAGGTATTATTGCAATGCAGCCTGAATGTATTGTTCTTGATGAGCCTACAGCTATGCTTGATCCCAGAGGCAGACGTGAGGTTATGAAAACAATAAAAGAGCTTAACGAGAAGCTCGGTATCACAATTGTGCTCATAACCCATTATATGGATGAAGCTGTTAAAGCAAACCGTGTTATTGTTATGGATGAAGGAAATGTTATTCTTGATGGTACACCTAAAGAGGTGTTCACTAATATTGATTTATTGAAAAAAACAAGTCTTGATGTTCCTGAAGCTACTGAGCTTACAAATATTCTTATTAAAAGGGGACTTAAGATTCCGAATGATATACTCAGTATTGACGAGTTGACTGAAGAAATCGTCAGTATTATGGAGGAAAAGAATTGAGCAATATTATACTTGAAACCGTAAATCTATCGCATGTTTATTCTAAAGGTACAACCTCTCAGGTTGATGCTATAAGAGATGTGTGTTTAAAAATAGAAAAAGGCGAGCTTGTTGGAATTATCGGTCACACAGGCTCGGGTAAAAGCACCTTGATTCAGCATTTTAACGGTCTTTTAAAAGGCTCAAGCGGTGTTGTTATGCTTGACGGTAAGGATATATGGGAGGACAAAAAGAATATAAGAGATGTCCGTTTTAAGGTCGGTATATGTTTTCAGTATCCCGAATATCAGCTTTTTGAAGAAACTGTTTATAAGGATATAGCGTTTGGTCCTAAAAATATGAAGCTGTCAGATGATGAGATTGATAAGCGTATAAGAAATGTTATACGCTTTGTAGGCCTTGATGAATCATACCTTGAAAAATCGCCCTTTGATCTTTCAGGCGGTGAAAAAAGACGTGTTGCAATTGCAGGTGTAATGGCTATGGAGCCTCAGGTGCTTATTCTTGATGAGCCTTGTGCGGGTCTTGATCCTAAGGGAAGGGAAACTATTCTTTCTCTTATCAGAAGCTATCAGAAGAATACAGGCTCAACTGTTCTTGTTGTATCACATTCTATGGAGGATATTTCAAAAATTGCAACCAAGGTTCTTGTAATGAATGAATCAAAGCTTGCTTTCTATGACAGTGTTGACGGAGTTTTTTCTCACGCTGAGGAGCTTCGTTCAATGGGTCTTAACATACCACAGCTAACACAGCTTTTTCTTAAGCTTAAAGAAAAAGGTTATAATGTGAGAACTGATATATATACTCCTGAAAAAGCAGCCGATGAAATAATGAGGCTTAATAAAGGAGGTGCGGGAGAATGATTTCAGATATTACGATAGGTCAGTATTATAAAGAAAATTCACTTGTACACCGTCTTGATGCCAGAGCTAAAATTATTCTTACTGTTTTATTTATCGCAATGATCTTTATGTGCAAAAACTTCATTTCTCTTGCACTTATGTTTCTTTTTATTGTGCTTTCCGTTGCTCTTTCAAAGGTTCCGCCCAGGATGTTCCTGAAAAGCCTTAAGCCTATTGTTCCTATTGTTATTTTTACTGCAATACTCAATATGCTTTATATTGGCGGAGAAACCGTGATATTTGAGTGGAAATTTATAAAGCTTACCGAAGAGGGGATTATGACCGCTTTATTTATGGCTGTGAGAATAATCTGCCTTATTGTGGCTTCTTCAATTCTCACATATACAACGGTACCAACAATGCTTACTGATGCTATTGAAAAGCTGCTTTCACCTTTAAAGGTATTTCATATTTCGGTTCATTCACTAGCAATGATGATGACTCTTGCCCTGAGATTTATTCCGACTCTTATTGAAGAAATTGAAAAAATAACAAATGCCCAGAAGGCAAGAGGTGCCGACCTTGAAAGCGGAAAGCTTTTAGACAGAATCACGGCAATAATTCCTATTATCATACCCTTGTTTGTTTCTTCTTTCAAAAAAGCTGATGACCTTGCTTTTGCTATGAGCTGCCGTTGCTATACAGGTGGAGATGGAAGAACAAGAATGAAGCAAATGAAAATGAAAACGGCTGACTTTATCTCTCTTGCGGTTTTTGTCTTCGGTACAGTTGGTGTTATAGTGCTTAATAAATATTTCGGAGCTGTTGTCTGATTATGGAAAGAAATATAAAGCTTTTAATTAGCTATGACGGCACATCCTATCACGGTTGGCAGATGCAGGAAAATGCAATTACTGTACAGCAGGTGCTCACTGAAGCTGCAGAAAGAATAACATCGCAAAAGGTAAGCATTAACGGCTGTAGCCGTACAGATGCAGGTGTTCATGCTAATAATTTCTGTTGCAATTTCAGAACTGACTCAGATGTTGACAGTCGGACGCTTCTGAGAGGTATAAACGCTCTTCTTCCCGATGATGTTGCAGTTCTTAGTGTTGAGGATACGGATATTGATTTTCACGCCAGGTTTGACTGCAAGGGTAAAGAGTATATTTATAAAATATGGAACAGTAAGGTTAAAAATCCTTTTCTGAAGGATAAGGCTCTGCATTATCCCTATTTATTAGATGCTGAGCTTATGAATGAGCAGGCTAAGTATTTCATCGGTACTCATGATTTTTCTTCCTTTTGTGCCGCAGGCTCAACGGTTAAGGACAATGTGAGAACTGTGTTTGATTGCGGAGTCAGGCGTGAAGGTGACCTTGTTACCTTTTATGTAAAAGGCGACGGATTTTTATATAATATGGTCAGAATAATGGTCGGTACGCTTTTGTATATTAATTCCGGCAAAATAGAAAAGAACACTGTAACAGATATCATTGAAAGCCGTGACAGACTACGTGCCGGTATTACTGCAAAATCTCACGGACTTTACCTCAATGAGGTTTATTATTGATTTTTTCGGGTGATATAATGAACGAAAAAAATAAAATTATAGATATAAAAAAAGAGAAGGAACGTATACAGAAAATTGAAGCTGAAGGTAAAAAATCCTTAAAAATTATTATTGCTGTAATTATTCTTGTGTCGGTGCTTCTCGGAACTTATTTTCTTGCGGTTGTAAAAGAAAAGCCTGATTTTTCAGACGATAATATTTATTACTCTCAAGCAAATGAAAAGGGCGGATTTCCTGTTTCTTTTACAAGTAATGATATTATAGCCTGTGAAGCTTTTTCTTCAAGAATTTACGTGCTTACGGGAAAAACACTTTCGTCTTATAAAAGTAACGGTGAAAACAGCTTTAATATTGATTTTACTTTTGTTGACCCTGCAATGGCTGTAAGTGAAAAATACGGCCTTATATTTGATCGCGGTTCTTCAAAATATTTTGTATTTAATCAAAAAGGCTTATATTACGAAGGTACAACCGACGGTGACAGACATATCATTCAGGCTACGGTTGATAACGAAGGTAATTGTGCTTTTGTAACAAAAAGTGAGGATTCTGCCTGTCGTGTAAGCTTTGTAAATAAAGCAGGTAAGCTTATTTATATGTGGTCATGTGCAGAAGAATATGTTGTGGCACTTGATATCAGTTCAGACTCAAAAGAGATTCTTTGCGGTGCTGTCGGAGCTTATAACGGCGACATTCTTACGAAGGTGTATAAGCTTGATATGGACTCCTCAGAAACTGAGAAAAGCTTTTCGCTTGTAGGATCAGGTTGTGTTGATGTCAGCTTTTACGGTATGGATAAGGCTATTGTTTCTTGTCTTGATAAGCGTGTGATTTTAAATTTCCGTACTGAGGACGGTGCTCCTGTTGAAGCCGCATATTCCACAGACGCTGAATTTATTTATTCTGACGGTAACGGATATACTGCTGTTGTAACAGAGAAAATTAATTCATTTGACAGTGTTGAATTATCACTTTACGATAAAAACAATTCTGTTCAGTATAAAACTGAATTGCCAAAAGACATTGTAGATGTAAAAGTTTACGGTAAAAAGGTTTATTGCCTGAGCCGTGATAGCGTACTTTATCTGGATGCTAAAGGTAAAGTCAGAAAACAAGTACCTTGCGAATCAAAAGGTGACGGTTTGGTAATTCTTTCATCAAAGGCATATTATTATACTGTTGGTAATCTCAGAACAGGATTTTGATAAAATACTGTTGTTAAATTATAATTTTTGTGTTACAATATTAAATCATCAATTTGCATATCTTTTTGATATGGATTGAGATATATTTTAACTTGATTTAAATAAGGAGGTATTCAATGGCATACATAATAGATATAATTCTTTTAGTAATTTTTGCCGTAGTTATCATTACTTCGATTAAAAAAGGATTTTTCAGAAGCCTTTTTGATTTAATCGGTTCAATACTTGCTTTTATCCTTTCAAGGATATTTGCTGCTTCTGCTGCACCTGCAATTTTTTCTTCTTTGGTGGCACCGGGAGCGGAAAAGTACCTTGCAACTTCACTTTCGGATATCGGTACAACTGATTATGTAACTCAGGTTGAGCAGGCAATAAGCTCAATTCCTGACGGGCTTTCAGGTGTAATGGAGATAATAGGTTTTGAAAAGCAGGAGCTTGTAGATAAGGTTTCATCACTCAACCTTAACGGTGATAACCTTGTTGAAAGCATAATGAACACGGTTGTTGAGCCTGTAGGCACTGCGGTTATTCAGTTTGCGCTTGTTGCCGTGCTTGCCTTTGTTCTTATTTTTGTTATTAAATTTGTTGTTAAAATACTTGATAAAATTATTTCAAAGCTGCCCGTAATCGGTAAGTTCAACTCTGTTCTCGGCGGTGTTTTCGGAGCTGTAAGAGGAATTATTGTTGTTGGTATTTTTGCAATGCTTATAAGCGTTATTGCCGGTTTTATCAGTAATGATGAATTTATTACACTTGTTGATAATTCAATTATAGTAAGCACTTTTGAAGGTCTGCTCAATTCTATGAGCGGTATAAATGTTTAAAATAAAGGAGATTATAAAAAATGAAAGATTTATTTAAGGGCTGTTGGACAATACCTAATCTGTTATCTTTTATCAGAATTTTGCTTATTCCTGTATTCGCATATCTTTTCTATAATGACCAGAAAATTGCTGCTGTTGCAGTTCTTGCAATTTCAGGCCTTTCCGATACCTTTGACGGTCAGATAGCAAGACGCTTCAATCAGGTAAGCGCCCTCGGCAAGGTGCTCGACCCTGTTGCCGATAAGCTTACTCAGATTACAATTGCAGTTATGCTTCTTATTGATTTCAGAAATGCTGAAAACAGCCTTATCAGAGCATTCGGTTGGGTTTTCCTTGTTTTCCTTATCAAGGAAGCAGTTATGATTATCGGCGGTCTTGTTATGCTTCTTCTTAACATCAGACCTGGTGCTGCTGAAATCTGGGGTAAGCTTGCAACTCTTGTTTTTTATTGCGGTATGACAGTTATAATCGCTGTTGGTCCTGAGGTTGGTGCTCTTAACGGCGTTCTTGGCTTTGAGCTTCCCGAAATTGTAACCGGTATAATTGTTGTTGTTTCAGCCATAATGACAATTATTGCCTTCCTCAGCTATATGCCCGAAACCTTCAGACAGTTCAAGGAATACTTTGATAATAAAAAGGCATCAAAGGCTGAATAATCTAAGTAATTACCCAAGGAGTACAAAATGAAAAAAATGATTTGCTCAAGATGCAAAAAGCGTCCTGCAGTTATATTTATTTCAAAAATTATTGACGGTAAAACCGTACCTGAAGGACTTTGCATCAATTGTGCGATGGAAATGAATATTGGCCCTATAAAGCAGATGATGGAACAGATGGGCATCACTGAAGAGGATGTTGATTCAATCAGTGAACAGTTCAGCAGTATGTTCCCTGATGCTGATGAAGAAGGAGGGTTTGAAGGTGGAGGCTCACCTACGATGCCTTTCCTGCAGGGTCTTTTCGGTGACCTTCAGAACGGTCTGACCGTTAAAAATGAAGCTAAGTCGGAAAACAAGCCTGTTCAGACTCAATCAGATAATAACAAGAAAAGTGGGGCTAAATCACGTAGAAACAAGGAGAAGAAGCGCAAGTTCCTTTCTCTTTACTGCACGGATCTTACCCAAAAGGCACGCGACGGTAAAATAGATAATATAATAGGAAGAGATAAGGAGCTTGAAAGGGTTATACAGATTCTCTGCAGACGCTCCAAGAACAATCCTTGCCTTATCGGTGAGCCCGGTGTTGGTAAAACTGCAATTGCAGAGGCACTTGCACAGAAGATTTCTGAAGGTGCGGTGCCCGCTAAATTAGCTGACAAAGAAATTCATCTTTTAGACCTGACAGCGCTTGTTGCAGGTACTCAGTTCAGGGGTCAGTTTGAAAGCAGAATCAAGAATCTTGTTGATGAAGTAAAATATAACGGGAATATTATTCTGTTTATTGATGAAATTCACAACCTTGTGGGTACGGGTGACGCAGAAGGCTCAATGAATGCAGCAAACATTCTCAAGCCTGCTCTTTCAAGGGGTGAAATTCAGGTAGTAGGTGCTACCACCTTTACTGAATACAGAAAGAATATTGAAAAGGATGCGGCTTTAGAAAGACGATTCCAGCCTGTTAAGATTGAAGAACCCTCAATTGATGATGCAACAGAAATTCTTCTTGGTATAAAAAAATACTACGAAGCCTACCATAGAGTCAGAATCAGCGATGCTCTTGTTAAAAAGACCGTTGTTCTTTCTGAAAGATATATTACAGACCGTTTTCTTCCGGATAAGGCAATCGATCTTCTTGATGAAGCATGTACATGTGCTAATCTCCGTAACAAAGCTATAAGCGACCTTGAAATCAGCGAAAGAAAGCTTTCTGAGCTTAAAGAAGATGAAGAAGAGCTTATGAATGATACGGATGCAATGGATTATGAAGCTATTGCAAAGCTTAAAAGCGAAATCGTGCTTTGTGAAACGGATATTTCAAATCTTACGGATAAAGCTAATGATAACGCTGTAACTGAAGCGGATATTGCAAAGGTTATTGAACTTTGGACAGGTATTCCTTCAAGCAAGGTTATTGAAAGTGACCTTAAAAAGCTTGCAAGCCTTGAAGATACACTTAAAAGCAAGGTTATCGGACAGGATGATGCTATCTCTGTTATTGCTGCAGCTATAAGACGCAGTCGTGTTCAGATCAGTCCCAGAAGAAGACCCGCATCATTTATATTTGTCGGACCTACAGGTGTTGGTAAAACCGAGCTTGTAAAGACAATTGCCGAGGTAATGTTCAATAACGAAGAAGCACTTGTAAGATTGATATGTCAGAGTATATGGAAAAGCACGCAGTGTCAAAGCTTATCGGCTCTCCTCCGGGATATGTCGGATATGACGATGCAGGTCAGCTTACCGAAAAGATACGCAGAAAGCCGTATTCGGTAATATTGCTTGA
>JAXJQQ010000147.1:0-12275 GCA_036311065.1 Acutalibacteraceae bacterium
CTGAACTACCGGGCCAAATGGTGGGAACAACAGGGCTCGAACCTGTGACCCTCTGCTTGTAAGGCAGATGCTCTCCCAGCTGAGCTATGCTCCCACGTTTGCCACCACTCTCGCAGCGACTTGTATACTATACATCAAAAAAGAGAATTTGTCAACACTTTTTTTAAAGTTTTTTGAAAAAAATTAAAACCACCAGATTATGCCCTGAGACCTGCCCTTTGAGCCCTCTTGCGGCAAAAAGGATTGTTGAAGATAGGCGGTGACTTTTTTAAGGTTTGCAAGCCAGCTTTTGAGAAAGCCCAGCATTTCCTGCATTATATCCATCCCTTTCGCCTCCTTAAATTATACTACTGTTTATATTAATATATACCACTATATTGCCTATATTATCAAAAAAATATAAACATTATATTAATTTAAATTGTTATAACTAAAAAAGACTGTTGTAACAAAAAAAGATACAACAGTCCCTACTCTTATTAATAAACCTCTGCAAGGTCATAAATGAGTCTTTCAGTTTTTTCCCAACCGATACAGGGGTCAGTAATACTCTTACCGTAGCAGCCTTCACCGATTTTTTGAGTACCGTCTTCAATATAGCTTTCGATCATAAGACCCTTTACTATTTTATCAATATCACTGTTATGAGTACAGGAATGAATAATTTCCTTAGCAATTCTTGGCTGCTCAAGATATTTTTTGCCTGAATTAGCGTGATTGGTGTCAACTATTACTGCAGGATTTTTCAAATCTCTTGCTGCATAAAGCTCACAAAGATTAATAAGGTCTTCGTAGTGGTAGTTTGAGAAGGACTGTCCCCTGTCATTTACATAGCCTCTGAGAATGGCATGAGCCAAGGGATTGCCCTCAGAACGAACCTCCCAGCCTCTGTATATAAAATCGTGAGAATGCTGAGCGGCAGTGATGGAGTTCATCATAACCGAAAGGTCGCCGCCTGTGGGATTTTTCATACCAACGGGAACATCTATACCGCTTGCGGTGAGTCTGTGCTGCTGATTTTCCGTACTTCTTGCACCAACTGCAACATAAGACAGTATATCAGAAAGGTATCTGTAATTTTCCGGGTAAAGCATTTCATCAGCACAGCAGAGTCCTGTTTCATTAACGGCTCTCATATGAAGCTTTCTTATAGCAACGATACCCTTAATAAGGTCTGAGGCAGAATTCGGATCAGGCTGGTGAAGCATACCCTTATAGCCGTCACCCGTTGTACGTGGCTTGTTAGTGTAAATTCTGGGAATAATGAGGATTTTATCCTTAACCTTTTCCTGAACAGGAACAAGTCTTGTTATGTAATCCATAACACTATCCTCATTATCGGCAGAGCAAGGACCGATGACAAGGATAAGCTTTCTTTCCTTGCCCTCAAAAATATCTCTGATTTCCTTATCTCTTTGTTTTTTTATTTCTGTTGCCTCTTTTGTCATAGGATACTGCTCTTTTATATCCTTTGGTATGGGAAGCTTACATACAAAATTCATATTGTTCATTATTTTCTACCTTCTTTATTTGTCAAATTTCTTTCTGCGTTCGGTTGATGTTATCATCATATCCATAAGCCCCTGACGGTCTTCGTTTTTAAGATAGTTATGCATTTTTTCAAGCTGAGCCTGAAAAAGCTCCATTTCTGAAATCAAAGCATCCTTATTGCTCAAAAAAAGCTCACTCCACATTTTCTCATTGATTTTTGCAATTCTTGTAAGGTCTCTGAAGGAGTCAGCAGTGTATCTTTCAAGGCTTTCGTGCTCATAGCAGTTCATAAGTGCCACAGCAATGCAGTGAGTAAGCTGAGATACAAAGCCAATCATTTTATCGTGATTTTCCGGAGAAATTTCCGAGATTTTTCCGAAGCCGAGAATCTCGCCTATTCGCTTACATGCTTCAATTCCCTCTTCTGTATTTCTGTTTGTGGGAACAACAAGATAGTTCATTCCGTAAAATATTCTTTCATCGCTGTTTGTAATACCTGATGTTTCCTTACCTGCCATAGGATGAGCAGATATGAACTCCACCATAGGCGGAAGCATCTGCTGAATTCTGTCAACAATACATCCCTTTACGCCGGTTACATCAGTAATAATGGTGCCCGGCTTAATCAAATGCCCGTTTTTTTCAATCCAGCCTACAAAGGTTTCGGGATAAAGGGTGAAGATTATTATATCAGCACTTTTTATCATTTCTTCATCCACTTCATCGCTGACCTTTTTCACCATACCGTGTTCAATGGCATATTCCATAGCCTCTTTATTATCAACAAGTGCTTCAACATAATAGCCCTTACCCGTAAGTCCTCTTGCATAGCTACCGCCGAGAAGACCGAGGCCTACAATAAGGAATTTTGTATTTTTATTTATCGTCATATTCTTTTACCTCCAATCCGAGGGACATTGTCTTCACGAAAAAATCGGGGAAGCTTTTTTTAACCGCCTCAGACCCGGCAATAACACCGCCGTATTTGCTGCACAAAACCGCAAGGCTCATTACCACCCTATGGTCATTATGACCGCAAAGCAGATTTTCAGGCTTTCTGAGTTCAGCTTTGTGTATCACTATTTCATCTTCGTAAAGTTCAATAACCGCGCCGAATTCTGAAAGCTCCTGAGCCATAGCATAACCTCTGTCGCTTTCTTTGTGCTTCAGCCTTTTTGTACCTTTAAGAGTTGCTCCGTTCAGTTCTGATGCCAGAGTCATAATAATCGGAGCCAGGTCAGGACAGTTACCCATATCAAGAACGGGACAGCCTTTACTGAGCTTTGTAAAATATTCTTTATATATACTGTCGCCCTGCAAGCTGTTTTTGCAAATACCCTTAACCGCAACGTTACCGCCAATAAAGTTAAAAGCATCAAGGAAAGCGGCATTTGACCAGTCTCCCTCAACATTGACATTGTAAGACTTATATTTCTGACCGCCTTTTATAAATAATGTGCTTTCATTTTTCCATTTTGCTGTTACGCCAAAGGTCTTCATAGCACTTATTGTCATATCAATATAGCTTCTGCTTTCAATTTTTCCCGTAAGGGTAATTTCACTGTCACCGTCACACAAAGGGAGGGCAAAAAGAAGTCCCGATATGAACTGACTGCTTATATCCCCTTTTACAGAATAACTACCTGCGTCCAGAACGCCTCCGACACGGATGCCGTCTTCATTAACAAAATAAGGTATACCCTTTTCGTCAGCAATATTTTCATAGACCTCCATCGGTCTTTCCATCAGCCTTCCGTAGCCCGTAAAAAGGCTTTCTTTTTCACTCAGCATAGCAATGGGAATAAAAAATCTGAGTGTGCTTCCACTCTCACGGCAGTTATATACGCTGTCACCTACCGTAAAAGGCGATACTCCGCAAACTGTGATTGTATTACCTTTTACCGTAACATCAGCACCCATAGCTTTTATGCAATCAACAGTAGCAAGAATATCTTCACTGTAAGCTATGTTGCTGATTGTACTTTCGCCCTCGCTAAGAGACGCACAGATAAGAAGTCTGTGTGCCATACTTTTAGAAGGCGGAGCAATAATTTCGCCTTTTACCTGAGAAGGCGTAATTTCAACTTTCATAATATCACTTCTTTAAGTATTCAATAAGAAAATCAATTCCTCTGAGATAACCGTCAGTGCCGAGTCCTGTGATTGTTTTTACTGCCGCCTGACGGATATAGCTTATCTGACGGAAGTCTTCCCTTTCCTCCACCTTTGAAATATGCACCTCAACAGTGGGAAGCATAACAGACTTAACAGCATCAAGTATAGCTATGGAGGTATGAGTATAGGCTCCGGGGTTTATAACTATTCCGTCAAATGCACCGTAAGCTTCCTGAATTTTATCAACAAGACTGCCCTCGTGATTTGACTGATAGCATTCGCAGTAAATACCCTTAACTTCGCAATAGCTTTTAATTTTTTTAACAAGATCAGAATAGGTTTCTCTGCCGTAATGGTCAGGCTCTCTGATACCGAGCATATTTAAGTTCGGTCCGTTTATTACAAGAATTTTCATCTTAATTTCTCCAGAATCCGATTGACGGCATTTTCCACACTGCCGTCAATGTTTATTTTTTCATCGCAGGAGGAAAGGTAGATATCATATCTTTCCTCATATCGCTTTTTCAGAGCCTCAAAGTCTCTTGAAAGGGGTCTGTCAGAGGTAGGCATTATGTCCTCAAGAGGTCTGTCAAGGAAGAAAACAACGCCGTTTTTTTTCAGATTTTCTACGTTCTCCTGCCTTAAAACAGTTCCACCGCCCGTAGCGATAACGAGCCCGTTTTTTACAGAAACACTTTTAACTGCCACAGATTCAACATTCCGAAAAAAGAGTTCTCCCTTTTCTGAGAAGGTATCACTGATGCTTCCGTATTCGTCCTTTATCAGGTCATCGGTATCAACAAAGGCTTTGCCCAGAGCTTCAGAAAGAGCCTTGCCTACGGTGGATTTACCGCTTCCGGGCATACCGATAAGGACGATATTCCTTTTCTCATTCAATATTCTGCCGTAAACCTCATCGGTTACATTTCTAACATCAAGGTCTTTTCCGCTGAAAAGCTGAGAGGCAAGAACAGCCTGAGCCACAAGCATATAAAGTCCGCAGCTACAGCTTATACCCTGTTTTTCGCAGTCAAGATAAAGCTTTGTTTTAAGAGGATTATACACAACATCTGTGACACCCTTAAGATTTTTAAAAAGAGACACATCCACGGCAGCTTCATCAGTATCAGGATACATTCCGCAGGGAGTGGTGTTTATAATATAATCTGCATCAGCATGAAGAAAAGCAACATTTTTATAATTGACTTCACTGCTTCTGCCGACGCTTACGATTTGCTCTGCCCCCAGAAAAGCCGCAACTGCATTTGCACTTTTAGACGTTCCTCCGGTGCCGAGAATCAGAACCTTTTTACCTTTATAATCAAATCCGCTTTTTTCAATAAGCATTTTCATTCCGCCAAAATCCGTATTGTAGCCGTAAAGCTTACCTTCACGGTTTAATACGGTATTTACGGCACCGATTTTTTCGGCCACGGGATCTATGTAATCGAGATATGGAATAACTGCACTTTTATAAGGTATCGTTACATTGATACCGCAGAATTCTTTAGCCCTCATAAAAGAAGCAAGGTCATTTGCTGCTATTTCTTTTATTTCATAAGTATAACCTGCTATTTTTTCATGAATCGGCTTTGAAAAGCTGTGACCCAGCTTTTTGCCGATAAGTCCGTATTTCATTTAATCACTCTCCGAGCCAATTTGTACCGAATCGGGTTATGAGTAAGTCACAGAGAACGAGAGCGGTTATACTGTCCGCAACAACTCTTGCTCTGTGAATAATTGCAGGGTCATGCCTGCCGTGAATGAGCAGAACAGCATCCTCTTTTTTGCTGAAATCAACAGTGTTCTGCTGCTTATAAATCGACGGTGTAGGCTTTATGGCAACATTAAAGGTTATTGGCATACCGTTAGTGATACCGCCGTTGATACCTCCGTTATTATTAGTAACAGTAACTATTTTTCCGTCCTGCACCGTAAAAGAATCATTAGCCTCGCTGCCCTTCATTTTTGTTATAGCAAAGCCTTTTCCGAATTCAACCCCTTTTACTCCCGGAATTGAAAAAAGTGCGTGTGAGAGCATACTTTCAACACTGTCAAACCAGGGCTCGCCTACACCTTCAGGCATTCCGATTACAGCGGTGGAAAGCACTCCGCCTACGCTGTCATCATCTGAGACGGCATTTTCAATAAAGCGGAGCATTTCCTCACGCTTTTCTTCACACAACACAGGCATTTCTGCACTGTCAAGAAAAGCAAAGTCTTCTTTTATATCTTCAAAATCTCTGTCTGCAATATCACCGCAGGAGGAGATATGAGTTCCGATGTAAATACCCTTTTTACGAAGTGCTGAAATTGCAACAGCGCCTGCCGCAACCAAGGGTGCGGTCAGCCTGCCCGAGAAATGTCCCCCACCCCTGAAATCCTGAAAGCCACCGTATTTACACTCTGCAGTATAATCAGCGTGACCGGGTCGTGCAAGATATCTTGTATCGGAATAGTCACGGCTTTTTGTGTCACCGTTTTCTATCATAAAGCAAATGGGCGTTCCTGTTGTTCTGCCTTCAAAAACACCGCTGAGAATACGGACCTCATCCTTTTCACGCCTTTTGGTTGAAATTGAGCTGATTCCCTTTCTTTTTTCCATTTGTGAAGCTATAAATTCTTCATCTACACTGATACCGGGAGAAATACCGTCAAGAACACAGCCGACAGCTTCACCGTGGCTTTCACCGAAAAGAGTCAGTGTAAGATTATTACCAATGGTGTTTTTCATTTTTTCACACCCTTATATAAGATTCATTATTTCATCTACGGTCATTTCTTCAAAATAAAATGAGCCGATTTCATCACATTTTACAACGCTTATTTTGTCACCGGAGGATTTTTTATCGTGGGTCATAATTTCCTTAACCTTTTCACGGTCAAAGGGATAAGAGGATGGTAGTCCGCTTTTATGAAGTGCAGACACCAACTTTTCCTTTATCCCGTCACCGCAGAACGGCGACATACCGATAGCAACACATTCACCGTGATAAAGCTCTCCGAAAGGCACAGAGGCTTCAATTGCGTGACCTACGGTATGACCGAAGTTCAGCACCTTACGAAGTCCTGTTTCTTTTTCATCTTCTTCAACAACTCTTTTTTTTGCTCTTAATGAAAGCTCAATGATCAAATCTATATAATCCATATAGCTGTCATTTCTGAATATATCAAAAAGTCTTTCATCAAGGCACACACCCATTTTAATGCATTCGGCAAGACCGTTTTTTATATAGCGGTCAGGCAAGGTAGAGAGCACATCGGGGTCAATTATAACCCTTTTGGGCTGATGAAAAGCACCGATTATGTTTTTGATTTTGCCAAGATCAATTGCAGTTTTGCCGCCGATTGAGGAATCCACCTGAGAAAGCAAGGTGGTGGGAATATTATAAAAATCAATACCCCTCATATAGGTTGCCGCCGCAAAGCCTGCCATATCACCGCTGACACCGCCTCCGACTGCAATAACGGCGTCCTTTCTTGTAAAAGCGTTGTCGCAGAGAGTCTGACAAATATTCATATATGTTTGAAAGTTCTTGCTTTGTTCGCCCTGAGGAAAAACAAAAATATGACTTTCCGTGAAGCTTCCGGCAACAGTGTTTACATATTCTTGGGGAACACCTGAATCAGTAACAATAAGCACCTTTCTGCCTTCAGGAATACCGAGAAGCTCCCCTGCACTTTTCAAAGCACCTCTTTCAAAAACTATATCATAGGATTTTTCACCTAAACTAATGGGTATAATCACATTTTCACCCCGTTTATATCTTTGTATTATCCTTATATGTACCCAACATTTTAAGATTATCGCAGGTTTCACTGAGTTCATCAAGCATATACATACCACGCTTACTCTGAAGGTCGCCCGTAAGCTCAACATAAAAGTAATATGTCCACATAAGGTCCTTCATGGCACGGCTTTTAATGGATTTCATTGAATATCCGTGGT
The DNA here is from genome assembly GCA_036311065.1 of Acutalibacteraceae bacterium. Taxonomy (GTDB): domain Bacteria; phylum Bacillota; class Clostridia; order Oscillospirales; family Acutalibacteraceae; genus UBA6857. Next base: position 7,556 of record JAXJQQ010000147.1, read on the forward strand.
GACCGATAACATTTATTGCATGGGCAAGTGCACCCGGCTTATCAGGTACGGTGAACACAATAATGGAATGGTCCCTTTTTTCCCTGCATAAAGTACGGGAAAGCACTGCAAACCTTGTTGTGTTGTTAGCGGCTTCATTGATATTTTCCCTTATAACGGAAAGACCGTAAAGCTCGGCGGTTTCACGGCTGGCAATTGCCGCAAGGCTGATATCACCTGTATCGGCAACATATTTTGCCGCTCTTGCCGTATTTTCGCAAGACTTGCTTTTATAGCCCTGATTTCTGATAAAGGGAGCGCACTGATCAAGTGCCTGCTGATGAGATATAACCTCTTTTATATCCTCCTGCTTTGCACCGGGAAGACCGATAAGGTTGTGCCTTACATCAAGAGAGTAAATTCCGTTGACATAAAGTGAGCCCTGAAAAAGAAGGTCAATTGTCTGACCGACCTCACCCGCTCTGCTGTTTTCAATCGGAATTACTGCACAGTCACATTCACCGCTTTCAACGGCTTCATAAGCCGCTTTGAAATCGGGATATGATATTCTGTTGCCGTCAGGAAAAATTCTGCCGGCAGCAATATGGGCAAATGCACCCTCAACACCGCTGTAAGCAACATTGAGTCCTTCAAGAATCCTATGCTGATATTTTTTGGAAATATCCATTGTTCCTCTTATAAAAGGAACATAGAATTCTTTGATTTCCTCGTTTTCAATATAAGAAAGGTTGTTTTTTATTACCTCATCTTCCCTTGAAGAGTCAAAAATCGGAAGGCCTCTTTCTTTTTTGTATTCTGCAACAGATTTTACCGCTTCCATTCTTTTTTCAAAAAGGGCAGCAATTTCTTTGTCTGTTTCGTTAATAATTTGACGGGCTTTTAAAAGCTTATCCATAAATATTACCTCAAATCAAGCCGTATTCCTGTGCTAATTTTTTAAATGAGGGCAGGCTTTTTTCTATCATCTCAGTTGAAACGCAGTATGAGAGTCTCACATAACCGGGGAAGCCGAAGGAATCACTCGGCACAAGAAGAAGCTCATATTTTTTTGCTTTTTCACAAAAAGCACTTGCACTTTCTTCAGGACTTTTCATAAACAGGTAGAAGGCTCCGTCAGGCTTTGCTACGGTAAAGCCGTATTCATTAAAGGCATCAACAAGAAGATCTCTGTTGTGCTTATAAACAGATATATCGCCCGTCTGACCGACACATTTTCTGATAACAAACTGCATCATTGAAGGTGCACAGACATAACCAAGGCTTCTACCCGCACCGCAGACTGCTTTATATATAAGCTCAAAATTGCAGATTTCATCAGGAACAAGAATATAGCCGATTCTGTCACCGGGAAGTGAAAGGGATTTACTGTAAGAATAGCACACAACGGTATTGTTATAATACTTGGTAAGGAAGGGTACCTTAACATCACCGTAAACGAGCTCACGGTAGGGTTCATCGGAAACAAGAAAAATGGGCTTGCCGTATTCCTTCTGCTTTCTTTCAAGAATTTCACACATACCCTTTACGGTTTCCTCAGATACAACAACACCTGAGGGGTTGTTTGGTGAATTTACAACAACTGCCTTTGTATTTTCAGTAATTGCCTTTTCAAAGGCTTCAAGGTCAATCTGAAGCGTTTCGCTGTCACATTTAACTTCAACAGGTATTGCACCCTGAGAGGAAATGAACACCTTATATTCAGGAAAATAGGGTGCAAAAATAATGATTTCATCATCCTTTTCAGCTAAAGCTCTGAAGGTGATGCAAAGTGACGCTGCTGCACCGCATGTCATATAAAAATTGTGCATACCGAAGCTTGTTCCGAAGCGACTGTTAAGGTCATCAGCTATCGCTTTGCGAGTTTCATTATCACCCACTGCAGAGGTATAGCCGTGAAGCTCACAGGAGTTCATGTTGAGCGTAAGCTCACGGATAGCTTCGTTCACGCTTTCAGGAGCGGGCACACTGGGATTGCCGAGAGAATAATCGAAAACATTCTCCGCACCGATTTCCGCCTTTCTTTTTTTACCGTATTCAAATATTTCTCTTATAACAGAGCTTTTAGCTCCAAGGTCGTACATTGTTTCTGATACCATAGTTTTCACCTGCTTTTAAAAATCTTAAAAAAATAATGGAATAATTATACGCTCCAAAACCGCAAAGGTCAATAAAAATTCATATAAAATTGCTTTTATTGATATCCGACTCATTATTATTAAATTTTCGTTTTAGTTATTTAAAGCTTTAAACCTTTAAAGTGTTTTTATTTTAACACCGTAAAAACAAAAAGTCAACTATATTTTTAAAAAATCAGTGGCCTTTGCCATATAAAAGCAAAAGCCACTATTTGTAAACGCAGTTTATTACAGTTAACTGTTAAATTTTACCAAGAAAAATATCCATTGTGTTTTCGTATCTTTCTCTTGCAATCATAAAGGATTGAGCATGGTCTGCACCTTCAACAATAAGAAGCTCCTTTTCTTCACTGCTGCAGTTTTCATAAAGCTCATAAGCCATAAAGCACGGCACCAGCCCGTCCTTATCACCGTGTATAAACATAAACGGAAGAGATGTGTTTTTAACACTTTCAACCGGATTAAGTGCATAAAAATCAAAGCCGAGCCTTCTTTTATTTACTGTATTTACAGCCTTAATAAGATTTTTCGGCGGTACACCTAAAGAATCAAGCTTATGGGTGAAAAGAGCTTCTGCCGTTGTAAAGCCGCAATCCTCAATAACTGCCTTAACGTTTTTCGGCAAATCAGCTCTGCTGCTCATCATCATAACCGTAGCCGCACCCATTGATACACCGTGAAGAATTATATTTATATCCTCACCGAAGCTTTCGGTAAGATAAGAAAGCCATTTTATTGAATCTTCAGTTTCTCTGTGACCGAAGGTGCAGTGTATGCCCTCACTTTCACCCGATGCCACGTGGTCAGGGAAGAAGACATTATATCCCTTTTTAAGATAATACTGAGCAACACCGCAGAATTCCTTTTTACCGTTACTTCTGTAGCCGTGAGCCGCAAAAACATACATATTGCTTTCATTTTCAGGCTTCAGGAGATAACCCGTCAGCTTTTCACCTCTGTCGGAAATCAGATAATGCTTTTCATAGCCGTATTCCTCTACCCATTTAAGGTTATCCTGAAGAAATTCACCGAGATGGCTGTTATCACAGTCAGATATTTTCTTCGCAAACTTTTCGGGAAGCACCATATTACGGTTAAAAAGCAGTTCATCAATAAGGCAGCACAATCCGTAAGCACCAAGAGATGCCACGGTGACAGTGCCGATTACGCCCAGGGCAATTTTATTTCTCTTTTTCAATTTAATATTTCTCCTTTTTATAAAGCATCATATTTCTTAATCCATTTTTCTATTTTTTCTTCATTATAGGTTTTCGGCATCTGCTTTGCAACCGTTTCAATAAACGGAAGAGACTTAAGATTTTTTACAATTGTTGGCACAAGGCCAACAACAGGACCTAATGCAGAAATTACCTTTTTAACATATTCGGGTGTAATTTCAATCCCCTCACCGCCGTCAAAGTCAAGCTCCTTTGATGTAAGAATTTCTTTTTCAAGAAAATAATCAACGTGTTCACCGTTTAAATAAGTGAAAAAGTTCTTCAGAATGTCAATCATAATAAGGTCCTTGCCGTATTTATTGAAATATCCGTATTCGTATTTCCACAAAGCTTCCTTTGAGAGCTCCTTATCCCCTGCCGAAATTACCGTATCGGCAAGAATTTTTCCTGCCGCCATGCTGAGAATTATACCGCTACCGTTAAGAGGTACTGTCATACCGGCACTGTCACCCACTGCGGCATAGCCGTCACAGATAATCATCGGAAGCATTCTTGTAAGGGGGATTTCTGTAGTTTTGCCGCCTCTTAATATCTTTTCACCCATAAACGGATACTGCTTTCTAAGTGCACTTATCGCTTCATCAATTTCCCTTTGTGTAAGCTCACCTGCGGCCCCGAATTTGCCGATAAGAATATCAACAAAGCCTTCCTCCGTCAGCACCCAGTCAATACCCGGTCTGTTCATATGGAAAAGCTTGATTATATACTGAGGTGAAGTAAGTTCTCCCGTTGTGTTTTCAAAATAAACTCTGTGTACATGGAAAATTTCACGGGGCTGAAGCTCTTTTCTGATATTGCATGATAAAGGCAGAGAACGCCTCACATTTGAGTGCATACCGGCCGCATCAATAAGAAGGTCGCAGAAAATCACCTTATCCTCATCATCAGAACGGTATCTGATACCGACTGCTTTTTCACCTTCTGTAAGTGCCGCCATAACCTCAGCACCGAAAATGAACTTTACACCTGCATTTTCGCAAAGTGAAATAAGATAGTTAACCAGCACTTTTCTGTCCATATAAATGCCCTTCCCCTTTACATAAGGGATATCCAGCATTACAGTTGAGGACGGATTGGTAAAGCCCGTCGGGAGGTTAAAGGAATACATATCCTCAGAAGGTCTCGGTATACCGCTATCATCAAAAGCGGTAAAATCAAGAGCATCATGCCAATCATAGCCCATATCAGCCTTTTCTTTATATTCAAGCACTGTTACATCATAACCATTAAGTGCAAGGTGATACGATGCAGTAAGTCCGCCGTGACCTGCACCTGCAACAACAATTTTCTTCATTACTTTTTCCTCCCTTTTTACGGATTTATTTTACATAATGAATATAACACAGA